>NZ_VHLB01000001.1:0-260496 GCF_006547365.1 Myxococcus sp. AB056
CCGCCCGCGAATCCGCGCAGCGGGCCCTGCTCATCACCGCGCTGGGCGGACAGTCCCTGCTGGTGGGCCTGCTGTTGCTGGGCGACGTGGTGGGCACGCTGTCCATCTCCGGCACCATCGCCGCCGCTTCGCCGCCCCGCCCTTCCCGGCACCGGCCCCTGGCTTCGCCGCCGCGGACGTCCTTGCAGGGGCCGCGGGCTTCGCCGCCGACTTCGCCTTCCGAGCCACCGGCTTCGCCTTCGGACCCTGCGCCGCGCCCGGAGCCATCAGCGCCTTGAGCACCTTCTGCGGCGCCACGGCGCGGAAGCTCTCGTGAATCCACTGGGCCAGCAGCCCGATGGGGACCTCGCTGCCCGGCTTGAAGTGGGAGGACACCCAGCCGCTCTTGCCCAGGCCGTAGCCGGTGGGCGCGGTGAAGGGCAGCGTGAGCGCGGCCTCGTTGGACTCCGGGAGCTTGGTGGTGACCCCCAGCCCGTCGTTGTCCAGCACGAGGATGGCGAACATCTTCCCCTTCACCTTGGCCGTGCGGTGGCCCCAGGGGAACTCCTCGGTGACCTCGGGGAGCGCGAGCATCACCTCGCGCAGGTGGTCCTCCGCGGCCTTCAGCTTCGCGTCGACGTTGTCCGAGGGCGTCTGACTCATGGGCCCAGGCGGAAGCTGCGCACGACGCTCTGCAGCTCGACGGAGAGGTTGGTCAGCTCACTGGCCAGCGACGTCATGCGGGACACGGCAGCGGTCTGCTCCTGGATGACGGCCTGGATGGCCTCCGTGGAGGAGGCGTTGTTGCGCGCCACCAGCTTGATTTCCTCGATGGCCGTCACCATCTCCTCGCTGCCCTTGAGCTGCTCGCGGGCGCTCTCGGAGATGAGGTGCACCTTCTCGGAGCCCTTACGGATGGTGTCGGTGATGGCGCCCATGGAGCGCACGATGTTGGTCAGGTCCTCACGGCCCTCGGCCAGCTCCGCGATGCCTTCCTTCATGGCGCTCACGACGGAGGTGGACTGCCCGGAGATGTCGCGCGCCAGCTTGGAGATCTGCTCGGCGGAGCGGCCCGCGCTCTCGGCCAGCTTGCGCACTTCATCGGCCACCACCGCGAAGCCGCGGCCGTACTCACCCGCGCGCGCCGCCTCGATGGTCGCGTTGAGCGCCAGCAGGTTCGTCTGCTGCGCCACCTGCGTAATCGCATCGACGATCTTCGAGATTTCCTGCGTCTTCTCGCCGAAGGCAAACACCTGCTGGCTGGCGGACTCGATGCGGTTGAAGACCTTCTTCACCTTGTCGCCGGCCAGCCGCGCCGCCTTGGAGCCATCCTCGGCCGCACTGCTCGTCTCCGCCGTCGTCCGCGCCGCGTCCTCGGCGCTGGCCGTGGTGCGCTGGATGCTGCCGGCCATCTCGGTGATGACCTTGGACGCCTTCGACACCAACTGCGACTGGGACTCGGCGCCGCCAGCAATCTTCTCCATCGACGAGCCCACCTCCTCGGTGGAGCCGTTGACGTTCTCCGCCGAGCGCTGGAGGTCGATGGCCGTGTCGGCCACGCTCTTGGCCGTCTCTTGAATCTTGCCCACCAGCTCGCGCAGGTTCTCCTGCATGCGGGTGATGGCGCCCGTCAGCTCGTCAATCTCGTCGCGCTTGCTGCCGCCCTCGGCGGCCACCGGCTTGGACAGGTCGCCCTGCGAGATTTCGTATGCGGAGCGGCTGAGCACCTTCACGCGGGTGACGCGCGCGAGCCATGAAGGCAGCAGCGCGGCGGCGGCCCCGGTGATGATGATGGCGACGCCGATGCGCACGGCGTCCTTCCCCCCCGTGCTGAGCGCGGGGAAGACGAAGCTGATGAGGCCGTCCGACGCGTACATCCACCCCGTCAGCGCCAGCCCCATCAAGACGTAGCCGTTGAGAATCTTCCGGTGAAGGGAGACCTCGCGGGTCGCGCGAGGTCCGTCCACGGCGCGCAGCAGTCGCTGCAGGGGCTCGCGGCGGGGAGTGTGTCCGGGGACTGTGTCGTCGCGGAGGGGACGGCGCACGGGTTGCTTTCGGGGGATGAGAAGCGTCTCGGGTTTAGCCTTGCTGCTCCGCAGGGTCAATCCATCGCCCGAGGTCGGAAGTGGTCGAACCCCTCTGGCAGTGGGAGAACACGGCCTGTCCTGTCCCGGCTCACCCACCCGCTCCCCTCTGTGAAGTGGCCGATGCGGGTAATGGCGTGCCCGCCTGTAGCGCACGCGCGCTCGAACGCCCGGCTACGCCCCGGGGGAACGGCCAGCAGCAACTCATAGTCCTCGCCCCCCGCCAGCGCGCCCTCGGGCCCCAGGGCCTTGCGCACCGCCGCCGACAGTGGCAGCCGCTCCACCTCCAGCTCCGCGCGGACACCCGAGGCGGTGCAGAGATGACCCAGGTCTTGTGCAAGTCCGTCGGAAACATCCAGCGCGGCGGATGCATGGCGCGAGGCGAGCAGGCCCAGCGCCACGCGAGGCTCGGGGCGGCGCTGACGGCGCACGGCGGCGCCCCGGCGCAGCCCCGCACGAAGGTGCTCCAGGCCCAGGCGCGCATCGCCCAGCGTGCCGGAGACATAGAGGAGGTCCCCGGGCCGGGCCCCCGCGCGGGTGAGGGGCGCGCGTGACAGCTCGCCCGCGGCGGTGATGGTGACGGACAGCTCGCGCGCGGAGGTGAAGTTGCCACCCACCAGGGCAATCCGGTGCGCGGTGGCCAGCGCGGCCATGCCTCGCGCCAGGCCCGTGAGCTCCCGCAAGGGATAGTCCTTCGGCAGCGCGAGCGCGCAGACGAACCAGCGCGGCGTGGCCCCCATGGACGCCAGGTCCGACAGGTTCACCGCCAGCGCCTTGTGGCCGATGTCCGCGGGGGAGAACGCGGCGCGCGTGAAGTGCACGTCCTCCACCACCGCGTCCGTGGTGACGCACTGCGCCCCACGTGAGGGGGGCAGCACCGCGCAGTCGTCCCCGGGCCCCACGGGCACACGCGCGGCCGGGAAGTGCGCGAGGAACCGGCGGATGAAATCGAACTCACCAGACATGGACGCACACGTAAGACCAGACGGCGTGTCAGGGCAACGACACTTTTTGGCACCTTGGGCAGACGCAACTTTTTCCCACCAATCCAAGACAACGTAAAGATTGGGACTTCCATCTCCTGGGGGAATTTCATGTCGAAGATTGGCGAGCGGCTGCCTTTCGTTTCCACGTCCAAAACCCAGACGAGCCCCACGGGCCAAAAGGACGTCAGCACCCAGCAGTGGGTGGACCTGCTCGGCTCCGTGCTTCCAACGCAGGGCGTGACGAAAGCAACCCCCGCGAGCACCTTCGCCGCGCAGGCCCCGGGGACTTCGGGCACCCCGCAGCCCCCCTTCGGCAAGGAGATTCTCCCCTCCGCCCTGGGCCCGCTCAGGGATGAGCGCCTGGCGGCCTGCATTGACAAGGCTTTCCGAGAGGTCTTCAAAGGCGAGCGCTGGCCGAGCGGGCCCGAGCGCTCCAAGTGGATGGACTTCGCACGGGAGCTCCGCAACAAGAACCCCGAAATCACCGCCGAGGAGGTCCGCTTCGCCATCCAAGACAAGCTGCGATTGGAGCGGGACGGACTGGACGCCCATTCGCCGGCGAACACCGACAGGTTCATCTCCGAGGCCCTCGCGTGGGTCCACCAGTGCTACGACGAAAAGGCGCCCCCTCCCACGGCGGCGGACATGCAGCACTGGCGCGCCTTCGCCGCCGACCTGATGAGCAAGAATCCAAAGACGACCCCGGAGGAGCTCAAGTACGCCATCATCGACGCCGTCCGGGCGAAGGTGCTGGGGACGGACGCGGTGACGCCGGAGAACATCGACAAGTTCATCCAGGACGCCGTCAAGTGGGTCACCCAGTGCTACGACGACAAGGAGCGCGAGGCCACGCCCGCGGAGCTGAAGGAGTGGCGCGCCTTCGCCCAGGAGCAGTTGAAGAAGGACCCGGAAATCTCGCCGGAGCACCTCAAGTACGCCATCACCGACGCCATTCGCGCGAAGATGACGGGGACCGGTGAAGCGACGCCGCTGAACATCGACAGGTTCATCGAGGACGGCGTCAAGTGGGTCACCCAGTGCTACGAGGGTCAGGAGCGCAAGCCCACCGCCGGGGAACTGGCGCACTGGCGCGACTTCGCCCGGAAGCACCAGAAGGCGAACCCGGACATCACGCCGGAGGCGCTCAAGTTCGCCATCCAGGACGCCATCCGCGTGAAGGCGACGGGCATGGACGGCACGGGCAGCACCAACATCGACCAGTTCATCCAGGACGCCGTCAAGTGGGTGTCCTTCTGCTACGAGGGGCAGGAGCGCGACGCCACGCCCGAGGAGATGCGGCGCTGGCGCGCCTTCGCCAACGAGAAGAAGAAGGAGAACAAGGACATCTCCCCGGAGGAGCTCAAGTTCGCCATCCAGGACGCGATGCGCGACGAGAAGATGGGGACGGACGCTCCCGCCAGCAATCGCATCGAAGACCACATCCGGGCGGCCTACGGCTGGCTCATCTACCTCAACGAGGCCGGGCCCTCACAACCGTCGAGCGAGCCAACGCCCAACGAGCTGCACGAATGGAAGAAGTTCGCCGAAAAGAAGCTGAAGGAGACGCCTGAGATGACGAGCGAGGAGCTCCGGTACTACATCCTGGACAGCCTCCGCACCGCCATGGCCAACAGTTGACGGCGACGCCCCCTGCGCTCGCGTTCAGAGCGAGCGCAGGAAGGCCACCAATGCCTCACGCTCCGCCATGCCCAAGGCCTTGAAGCGCTCGCGGGCACGCGCGCCTTCGCCGCCGTGCCACAGGATGGCCTCCTCGAAGCTGCGCGCGCGCCCGTCGTGGAGCATCCGGACCTGACGGTTCACCGTCTCCAGCAGCCCCAGGCCCCACAAGGGCGGCGTCCTCCACTCGGTACCGCTCGCTTCTCCGTCCGGGCGGCCGTCCGCCAGCTCCGGCCCCATGTCGTGCAGCAGCAGGTCCGTGTACGGACGGATGCGTTGGTTGGACAGCTCGGGGACGTCCTCGACGGTGCCCGTGGTGAACTCCCGCTGGTGGCACGCCGCGCAGCCCGTCTTCTGGAAGAGGACCTGTCCCTTCATCACGGTGGGCTCCAGCACGTCGCGCCGCGCGGGCACGCCGATGAGCCGCAGGTACAGCGTCGTCCGCTCCAGGACGTGGCGCGACAACGCGGGGCCCTTGGCGGCCACTCGCGTCATGCAGCCTTCCTGCTTCGCCGTGCAGTTGCTCTCCGGATAGAGCGGTGACGTCAGTCCCAGGTCCTCGGAGAAGGCGCTGGCGACCTGTTGCTCCAACGTGGGCTGATTGGCCTTCCACCCGAAGCGGCCCAGCGCCGCCCTGCCGGAGTGGACGCTGACCACGCGGTTCGGACGGCCGGAGACGCCGTCCCCATCGCGGTCATCCGCGTCCGCCAGGGCGTGGATGGCTTCATCCGGGATGGCCGCCAGCAGCCCCAGGCCGAAGAGCTGGGAGGGGATGCGCGGCGAGAGCATCACCTCGGGAGCCAGCTTCCCATAGCCCAGTTGGTTGATGCGGTAGCGCGGCTGACGCAGCGTGTACGGCGTCCCGTCCGCGTACGTCCCCTTCACGTCCGTATAGGTGACCTGGACCGTGCCCTCGGCCGGGACGTCCGCGGTCCCACGGTCATTGAGCTGCACGCCGTAGACGGGCTCGTGATGCCCCGCGGGCGCGTCCTTCGCGGGCACGCTCAACCGGACGAGCAGCGGCGCCTCCGGCCCTACGTCGGGCAGCGGGCGGCCCCGGCCATCCTTGAAGTGACACGAACCACACCCGGCGGCGTTCGTCAGCGGGCCCGCCAGCCCTTCTTCATGCGCGGCCCAGTCCCGCATGAACAACACCTTGCCTTCGCGCATCTGGTACCAGCGCGTGGGCGCCAGGTTTCCCAGCGCGCGGCCATAGGCATTGTGCGAGACGTCAAACACCGTGGTGCCGCCCCCCGCCAGGGCCTCGTCGTCCGGGCGCCCGGGCACCTCCGAGACGGCCGCGCCCGGCGCGGGTGCGTCGTTCTCCTGCCTGGGAGCTCCCGCCGTGAGCAGCAGGGCCGTCAACCACCACGATGCCTTCATGGGACGCTCTTCGGAGAGAGGATTTGGAACGGGAAAGACAACGGCCTGGAGCGGGCGTCCCCCCTGAGCCCGCTCCAGGCCGAAACGACGCGGAGACTACTTCCCGGCGGGGACCAGGGACTCGCCGGTGATGACCGTCGAGCGCGCCGTGGTCTGCACGTCGATGCGGTTGAAGTTGAGGTACGGGTAGTTGGACGGGCCCGAGATCTCCTCCTGCAACACGATCTGGTCAGCCCGGACAATCTGGCCGTTCGGCAGCCGGACCCCCGGCTCCGCGACGGTGTACTGCCACAAGCAGGCGCTGCTGAGCTGAGCGCTCGCGAAGCCTACGGTGAGGGAGCACACCGTGTTGCAGTAGTTGCAGTTGGAGTAGCCGTTCGCGTAGCAGGCCGACTCACACTGGGCATACGTCTGGGTGCGCGGGCGGCAGTTCGGCGTCCAGCCCGGGTTGGGGACCATGATGCCCACGGCGCCCGTGTCACCGCTGCTGATGCCACCCACGGCGGCCTGGAGCCGGCCGTTGTAGTACGCGAGCACGGAGTAGGTGGTCGCGTCACCGGAGCCGGTGAACGTCGCGGAGTACGAGGTGGACTCCCGCGACGAGCTGACGGTAGACGTGCTGACCGGCACATCCTCGGCGTAGGCGGTGAAGAAGTTGCGCTGCGCGCCGTCCGACTGGGTCTCCGCCGTCCAGGCCGCCGCGGGCGGCGTGTGGATGGCGACGCCGGCCTTACCGGACGGCTCCTTCTCCAGGCTGTCGATGCGAACGCCCTTCTCCGAACCACTCACCTTGACGGCGCCAAGGCCACAGTGCTGGAGCCCCTGGAACTCCACACAGTCGTCAGCGGCGTGGGCCTGGCTGAGCGGGAGAGCGAGCGAGAAGACGGCGGCCCAGAGGGCGGTTCCAACGCGACGAGACGAACGCATGAAGGCTCCTGATGACCCAGAGGGAATCCCTGAGCTCAGGAGGAGCCAGTTCAAGCGTCATGCCATGTTTTACCGCACTCTCAGAATACACCGGGCTGTGACAGGAATCACCACAGCCCAGGCGGGTCCTGTGACTGCCATTGCTACAAGAACAGCCCCGGGTCGAACTCGTCCACGTTGACAGGGAGCATGCGCGGCAGGGGCCGGTTGAACACCTTGGCGTTCAACTCCAAATCCAGAATCTTGAGCCCGGAGGGGACGAGCTCCCGGAAGCGCTGGCTGACGTATTCACGCAGGCCGAGCACGGCCACCTGGCGCTTCTCCTCCAGCATGGGCTTGAGCGCGTCCGCGAAGTCCGCGCCGTCATGGCTGGCGAGCACCACCGCCGCGCCGGGGCGCTGGGTGCGGATGTTCTCCAGCAGCTTCAGGATGCCCAGGTCCACCACCTTCTGGTCGGGGCGGCCGTAGAGCAGGGCCACGTCGCAGCCGGCGGACTTGAGCGCGCGCACGAAGCCAATCATGACGTCCGGCAGTTGCTCTCCGCGGGCGTTGAGCACCACCACGCAGCGCACGGGCGCCGGGAAGTTCGTCTCACAGAAGGACACGAGCCGGTCGAACTGGACGCGGTCCTGGGACTCGGGCTTGCGCCCCACCACGTTGGACACAGCCCAGTCGATGTTTTCTGCGTCGATGAGTACGTAGGAGGAGGCGGGGGGACGTCCGGAGAGCATGCGCGCGAGGATACGCGGGAGCCCTTCCGGCCGGGGAACTCAGTTCAGTCCCCCGGTGCGTCAGGTCGCGTCAGAAGCGGTCGTGTCCGCTGGGTAACGGCGTGGGCGCCAGCGCGGAGAAGCCGCCGTGCTCCGACAGCGGCGGCTGGAGCGGCAGCACCACGGTGAAGCGAGAGCCCCGGCCGAACTCGCTCTCCACGGACACACGGCCGCCGTGGCCTTCCACCAGGCTCTTCACGATGGCCAGTCCCAGCCCCGCGCCGCCGTGCTCGCGCGTGGAGCTGCCGTCCACCTGGTAGAAGCTCTGGAAGATGTTCTCGAACTGGTCCTCGCGGATGCCCATGCCGGTGTCTTCCACGCTCACGCGGTAGCCCGGCGCGGCCAGCTCCTTCTGCGCGGTGGCCTCCGACATCACCACCGACACCCGGCCCCCGGACGAGGTGAATTTCACCGCGTTGGCGAGCAGGTTCACCACCACCTGGCGCAGCTTGTCCGCGTCCGCGGCCAGGCGCGGCTGAGGCAACGGCGGCAGGCGCACCTCCAGCTCCACGCCCTTGCGCTGCGCCTGGGGCGCCACGCTGGACACCGCCGTCTGGATGACGCTGCCCAGGTCCACCGGGCCCATCACCAGGCGCAGCCGTCCGGCTTCAATCTGGCTCAGGTCCAGGATGGAGGAGATGAGGTTGAGCAGCGACTCGCCCTTCTCCACGATGGTGCGCACGTAGAGCAGTTGCTCCGGGTTGAGCGCGCCGGCCAGGCCCTCAGCCAGCATCTCCGAGTAGCCGATGATGGAAGCCAGCGGCGTGCGCAGCTCGTGGCTCACCGTGCCCAGGAAGGTGGACTTCAGCCGGTCCAGCTCCTTCAGGCGGGTGTTGGCCTGCGCCAGCCGGGCGTTGTTCGCCTCCAAATCCCGGTGCGTCTCCAGCATCGCCTCGATGTGGAGCTGCGTCGCCAGGAAGGCGCGCTGCCCGCTGGCCACCAGGGCGGCGAGCACCTGCCCGAAGTGCACCAGCACCTGCGCGGCGGTGCGTTCCGGCACGCGCCGCACGCGGGCCACCAGTTCGTGCGCGCGCGACAGGTCCACCCCGGAGATGTCCGTCAGCGACGGCGGGAAGTCCGCCAGCTCCTCCGGCGTGAAGGGGCCCAGGATGACGCGGCCCAGCTCGTCGCCCTCCCAGCGCACCGGCATCACCAGGTAGCGCAGGCCGGTGAAGCACGGCAGCGCGATGATGCCCGCCGCCTCCGAGCCATCACCGCGCGCGGGCCGGGCGCCCTGCACCAGGGCCACCGGTCCGTCCTTCACGCGGGCCACCGTGGCGGTGCAGCGCGAGCGGCCCTCCGGGAAGCCGAACACGTACGAGCAGAAGTCGCCGTGGCCCACCTTCACGTCGGCCAGCTTGTCGCCCGCGGTGTCCATCACCTTGATGCCCACGCGGTACAGCTCGCTGAAGCTCCGCACCACCTCCACGAAGGAGGGCAGGTCCAGCATGTCCGCCAGCGACAGCCTCCGCTGGAGCACGGACTCACGGCGCGAGGCGCCCACGCCGTCCGACGCGCCGCTCATCGCCCGTCTCCGCTGCGCGCTTCACCCGCCGCGCGTCCGTACAGGGAGGCCAACGCCGTGCCCGTGAGGTCCATGCGCCGGAAAATCTGGCCCAGGAACTCCGCCTCCGTCAGGCCCAGGTTGCGCGCCAGGTGGGCGCGCATGTCGAGCCGCCGGTAGGCTGCCTGCGCCACGGCGTGAAAGGTCTCCAGCACGCCTTCGCCCCGCAGCGCCACCGCGCCCACCACCGCCTCGCCGCCTCGCCGGCGCGACTCCTCGATTTCGGCATCCGTGCGCGCGTCCGGCAGGTCCTTCTTGTTGAACTGGATGACCACCGGGACCTGGCTGGGGTCCAGGTTGTTCTCCTTCATGTTCTCCTGGAGGTTGCGCCAGTAGGCGTTGTTGTCCGCCGTGGCGCCGCGGCGGCTGTCCGCGATGAAGACCACCGCGTCCGCGCCCTGCAGGACGATGCGCCGGGTGGCGTTGTGGATGACCTGGCCCGGCACGGTGAAGAGCTTCACCTTCACCTTAAAGCCGGAGGACGTGGAGAAGAAGACGGGCAGCAGGTCGAAGAAGAGCGTGCGGTCGTCGTGAGTCTCCACGGTCAGCAACCGCCCCCGCACCTCCGGGGACGCTTTCGCGTGGAGGTGACGCAGATTGGTCGTCTTCCCGCTGAGGCCGGGCCCGTAGTAGACGATCTTGAGCGTCAGCTCTCGCTGGGCATGGTTGAGTTGCAAGGTGGGGCTCTGGCTGACGGTCGAGCGGAGGAGTTTGACGCCTTCGCGCCCGACTACGGGTTTTATAGTGGGAAGCGGCCCGACACGGAAGGCCGGCAGGGTGCCAGGCGTGGAGGCGATGATCATTCTTGGAATGGCCTGAACGCATGACCGGTTCGACGAAATCCGGCTCCTCACCAGCGGAGAGGAGGGCCTCTCCTCACTTCATGGGACAATGTGCGCGGAATCACTGCGTGCACCGGTGCCGCCGGAGCGGTTAGGATCGCAACTCGACGGAGGAGCAAGGCGATGACGATGAAGCAGGTGGACGCAGGCGTGGAGGTGGCCCCAGCACCGATACTGGATGTGGCTGGCCTCCCCAACGACCTGATGGCGGCGGTGAAGTTCGGCCTGCCCACCGACGAAGACATGACGGCGGTGGCGGACCTGCGCGCCGGCTCTGAGCCTTGGAAGAGCCGGGGTGAGACGCAGGAGGACAGCCTCAAGGCCCTGACGCAGCTCAAGCCCTTCATCCATGTGGCGAAGCTGCAAAGCCAGCTTGTCGGCTATGTCACGGTGGAGCGGGACGGCCCGGTTCCGGGCGCGGCGTACCTGCGCAACATCGTGGTGAAGCCCGAGCTGCGCCGCAAGGGCCTGGGCAACATCCTGCTGGAGCAGGCGCTGAAGGCGGCCCGGGACATGTACCGGAAGACCATCGCCCTGCGGGTGGATCCGTCCAACTCGCCCGCGGTGAGCTTCTACCGGAAGGAAGGCTTCACCACGGTGGCCACGGTGGTCTCCAAGAAGTCCGGGAAGCTTCGCCTCCTGATGTCCCGCGAGCTCTAGAGCCCACGGGACGTGATGCCGCAGGGCGGGGGGCCCTCCTCCCGCCTGCTGCTCCGAGCGGGCCCCCTGGTGGGTCCCGGAGCTCCCTCCCCCGCATTCCAGGTGACAGTCTCCGTCAGGCACGGATGATTTCCATCTGTCCGGAAGCAGGCGGGCAATCCTGGGACAAGGGGTGGCCGGATTCCGCGCGATGTCGTCTATCCTGCGGCTCCCCCGCGCCCGCGCGCCGTCGCGGCTGAGCCGACATCCCGCATGAAATCGCTCGCAGAACTGTTGCGGCACCTGTCGCGTCCGGGTGTCACCGAGTTGACCCTGGCCACCGGCCGTCCACCGATGATCCGCGGCGCCAATGGCTATGAGCCGGTGGACCCCACCACCGCCACGGCCGAGGACATCACTCGCGCCCTGCAGGCCATGGTGGGCGTGGCCCGGGCCTCCACCGTCACGGAGACGCCGGTCCAGTGGACCGTCAACGCCACCGGCCTGGGCTCGCTGTCCATCGCCGCCATGCGACGAGGGGACCTCATCCACCTGCGCCTCAGCCGGGCCGCCGACGCGGGGGCCGCCGCCCAGGCCGCCACCGCGCGTCCCGCGCAACCCGCGCCCGCCGCGCGTCCCGCCGCCCCAGCGCCCGCGCAGGCCGCGGCACCGGCATACCGCACGCCCGAGCCCGCCCCTGCTCCGGCATACCGCACGCCCGAGCCCGCTGCGTCGCAGCCCTACCGCACGCCCGAGCCCGCCGTGGCCCAGGCAGCCCGTGCGCCCGAGCCCGCGGCGGCCCGTCCGGTGGCCGCGCCGGCCCGGACCTTCACGGGCGCGGGGCGCGAGCTGGCCGTGTTGCTGGAGGAAGGCCGCCGGGGCCTGGCCAGCGACGTGCACATCATCGCGGAGCGCCCGCCCCTCTTCCGCTTCGCGGGCGAGCTGATGGCGCAGGGCCCGGTGCTGGACGCGACGACGGTGGAGAAGCTGCTGCTTCCGGTGGTGCCGGAGCGGCTGCGGCCCGTGCTGGAGCGCGAGGGCAGTTGTGACTTCTCCCTGGAGACGCCGGAGATGGGGCGCTTCCGGGTCAACGTCAGCCGCCAGCGCACCGGCCTCAAGGGCACCTTCCGGCTGATTGCGCGGGAAGTGCCCACGCTGGAGTCGCTGGGCCTGCCCGCGGACATCGCCAAGGCCACGCACCACCACCAGGGACTCATCGTCATCACCGGCCCGTCCGGCCACGGGAAGACGAGCACGCTGGCGGCGCTCGTGGACCTCATCAACCGCGAGACGTCCCACCACGTGCTCACCGTGGAGGACCCGGTGGAGTTCGTCCACCCGCGCAAGCGCGCGCTCATCAGCCAGCGCGAGGTGGGCTCGCACACCAAGACGTTCGCCAGCGCGCTGAAGGGCAGCCTGCGTGAAGACCCGGACGTCATCGTGGTGGGCGAGCTGCGCGACACGGAGACGGTGCGCATGGCGCTGTCCGCCGCCGAGACGGGCCACCTGCTCATCAGCACCATGAACACGCCGAGCGCGGCGAAGACCATCGACCGGCTCATCGACCTCTTCCCGCCGGGGGACCAGCAGCAGGTGCGCCTGTCGCTGTCCAGCGGCCTGCGGCTCATCGTCAGCCAGCGGCTGATGCCAAGCGCGGACGGCAAGGGGCTGGTGGCCGCGGCGGAGGTGCTGCCGGGCTCGGTGTCGCTGGGCAACCTCATCCGCGACAACAAGACGTTCCAGATTCCCTCGCTCCAGCAGCGCGGCAAGAGCCTGGGCATCATCCGCTTCGAGGACTCGCTGGCGGACCTGGTGCGCGCCGGGAAGGTGAAGCTGGAGGTCGCCAAGGGCTTCGCGGACAACCCGGACGAGCTGGAGGCGGTGGTGACGGGCAAGCGGTCCGGCGCCACCGTGGCCGCGCCGGAGACGCAGCAGGATAGCGCGAGGCTGCTCAGCAAGATGGGCTCGCTGATGGGAAGGAAGGGCTCCTGAGATGACGACGCCCCGTCTGGCCGTCCTGTTCGATGCGCTGCTGGAGCAGAAGGGCAGCGACCTGCACCTGGGCATCGGCTACCCGCCCATGGGCCGCATCCGCGGCGAGTTGGTGCCGCTGCGCGAGCAGCCCCTCAGCGCGCCGGAGATGCAGGCGCTGCTCTTCGAAATCTGCTCGCCGGAGCAGCAGCGGCAGATTGTCGAGGACCTGGACCTGGACTTCGCCTACAGCTACGGGACGAAGGCCCGCTTCCGCGCCAACTACTTCAACAAGATGACGGGCCTGGCGGCCGTCTTCCGCACCATCCCCAGCAAGGTGCTGTCGCTGGAGGACCTGAAGACGCCGGAGGTGGTGCGCAAGCTGTCGGAGCGCCGCAGCGGGCTGGTGCTCGTCACCGGCCCCACGGGCAGCGGCAAGTCCACCACGCTGGCCGCGATGATCAACTACATCAACAAGACGCGGCCCGCGCACGTGCTCACCATCGAAGACCCGGTGGAGTTCGTGCACGAGTCCATGCGGGCGCAGGTGACGCACCGGGAAGTGGGCCCGCATGCGTCCAGCTTCGCCACCGCCATCCGCTCAGCGGGCCGCGAGGACCCCAACGTCATCCTCATTGGCGAGCTCCGCACCAACGAGACGATGAAGCTGGCGCTCCAACTGGCGAGCTTCGGCGTGCTGGTGTTCGCCACGGTGCACACCAACAGCGCGCCGGCCACCATCGACCGCATCATCAACGCCTTCCCCGCCGACGAACAGCAGCAGGTGCGCGGCATGCTGGCAGAGAGCCTGGCGGGCATCGTCGCCCAGCAGCTCATCAAGACGGCGGACGGCAAGGGCCGCGTGGCCGCGCTGGAAATCCTGGTGGGCGGGCCCGCCATCGCCTCCATGATTCGCGAGGGCAAAGTGTTCCAGATTGCCTCCAAGATGCAGGCGGGCCAGGGCCAGGGCATGCAGACGCTGGACATGCACCTGGAGCGCCTGGTGAAGGACAACGTGATTACGCCCGAGGCCGCGCTGGAGAAGGCGCAGGACAAGGAGAACCTGGCCAAGGTCATCTCCCGCCTCAAGCCGGACTGGCAGGTGCCGGAGTCCCTGAAGTCGCTGGGCTAGCGCGCCTCGGGCACTTCGAAGGGCAGGAGCACGGACATGAAGAAGCCAGCGGTAGGGAGCGTGGGTTGGATGGACCTCACGGTGAAGGACGCCGTGGCGGTGAGGGACTTCTACAAGGACGTGGTGGGCTGGTCTGCCACCGGCCTGGACATGGGCGGCTACGAGGACTTCGTCATGATGCCCCCGGGCGGCGGCGAGACGCCCGCCGGAGGCATCTGCCACGCGCGCGGCAAGAACGCGGACATCCCCGGCGGGTGGATGGTCTACATCACCGTGGCGGACCTGGAGCAGAGCCTGGAGCGCGTCACCGCGATGGGGGGCCGGGTGCTCGGGACGATTCGCGGCTCCGCCAAGACGGGCCGCTTCTGCTTCATCGAAGACCCGTCCGGCACGGCGTGCGCGCTCTATCAGTCAGGGAGCGACTGACGGGCCGCACGCTCCTCCCAGCGTTCCTTCCAGGTGTCGGACCTGGGTGGTAGACCCAGGCCCGTGATGGATGAGGCGCGGGGAGGACCCGACAAGAAGAAGGAGCGCGGTCCGAAGCGGCCCCGGAAGGTGTCCCCCACCTACCTGGAGAACGCGGCGCTGCACTACCTGAAGCGTTACGCGGCGACGAAGAGCCAGTTGCAGCGCGTGCTGCTGCGCCGGGTGGACCGCTCCATCAAGTTCCACGGTGGCGAGCGCGGCGAGGCGCTGGCCTGGGTGGAGGCGCTGGTCGCGAAGCTGGTGCGCAACGGCCTGCTCAACGACGAGGCCTATGCCCAGATGAAGGCGCACTCACTGCGCGCCTCGGGCCGCAGCACGCGGGTGATTGCCCAGAAGCTGCGCCTCAAGGGCGTCCCCGCGGAAGTCGTGGCGAAGAAGGTCGCCGACGCCACCCACGAGGTGTCCGAGGAAGATGCCGCGCGAATCTGGGCGCGGAAGAAGCGGCTGGGTCCCTTCCGCACGCAGCCCGGCACCCGGGAGGAGAATCGGAAGCGGGACCTGGCCGCGCTGGCCCGGGCGGGCTTCTCCTTCGGCATCGCGAAGAAGGTCATCGACTCCAGCCCGGCCTGAGCCGGGCTGGAGAATCAGCGGCGGCCCGCCCGCTCGGAGCAGACCACCGCGCGAGCACGCTCAGTTGTCGGTGGCGTCTTCGATTTTGTCCCCGGCCTCCTCGGCCGTGTCCTCGATCTTGTCGCCCGCCTCATCCGCGGCGTCCTCCGTCTTGTCGACGGCGCGCTCGGCGTCGTTCTCGGCGCTCTCCCGCGTGTTGCGGTGGCAGCCCGTGCCCACCACCAGAACGCCCAACGCCGCGGCCATCAGCATGTTCTTCAGCATTCGTACACCCCTCCTGAAAGTCGGGCGGAAGGTAGTCACGGCCGCCTGGACGCCAAGGAGGGGGTGAGCAGAATGTCAAAACACGCACATGAAGTCCGGCCCGCTACCGGGCGCGGTAGGCCTTCATGCGCGCGTCGCTCGACTCGCGGCGCCGCAGGGCATCCATCCCCGTCGGGAGCTGCACCGGGGCGTCCGCCCACTCCGACAGGCGCCCGAGCAGGAAGCTCCGCTGCGGCTCCGGCAGCGCGCTCAGCGTGCCGAAGAAGCCGATGCTGTCATCGGCGATGACGCGGTACGCGTCGTTGCCCGTCGTGGTGCTGAAGGCGCTGGCGGACCAGGGGCTCAGGTCTCCATAGACGAGCAGCACCCGCTTGGCCTCGAAGCGGGTCCACGCCTCCAGCAGGCCCACCGTCCACGGCTCGTACTGCTTGCGCACGCCCGTGGGCGGGAAGCGCGTGGGGATGTGCTCACCGGCGTAGCGCAGCAACGGCCGCAGGTGAACCTCCGGGTACCCCGGGCCGCCCAACTGCGTGGCGCCCTGGTAGTAGAGCGGCGCCGACTCCTCCAGCGCCTGGTCGGAGAAGGTGAACTCCAGCGTGGAGACGTAGCTGAAGAAGGCGAAGAGCTCCTCCGCGCTCGCCTCCGGCGAGGGCAGCCCTTCACACGTCCCCGCCATGCCGTAGTACTGCCAGAAGATGAAGGGCACCTCGATGACGGCGAACTCGAAGGCGCGGTCCTTCCCCAGCGTGTTGAAGGTGAAGCCCTGGGCGTCGTAGCCATCCATGAAGGGCAGCAGCTCGTCGCGGCGGGTCAGCGCGGCGTACTGGAGGGACGCGAGCTGCTGGCGGCAGGCCGCGTCGCCCACCTTGGTGAGGATGAAGCGCCCGTGGCGCGCGTCATGGAGGCCCCGGTTGTGCTGTGCCGAATAGGTCACCGTGGCGTGGACGTCGTTCGGGAAATAGAAGCGGTGGGCCAGGGCGGCGGTGCCACCCTTGAAGACGCCGGTGGACAGCCAGCGCCCGCCGTACAGCGGCTTGAAGGCTTCGACGAGCCGGTGGGCATCCGCGGCCGCCTGCCACATCGTCAGCTTCCGCCAGTCCATGTCGGCCGGCTTGGACGCGCCGTAGAAGCGGTGCTCCACGGTGAGCTGGTTGCCCTGGAGCAGGTCCGTGGGCTCGGCGGGGATGGGCTCCTCGAAGAGGGCGGTGCCTTCCGTGTCCAGCACCATGGGCGCCGTCTCCGAGCGGTGCATCAGCGTCACCCGCTGCTGGAAGCGCGTGCCCCAGGGACGCAGGTGGTCCACCGGCTGCTCGTAGTCCATCGTGAAGAAGCGGAAGCCGTTGACCTCGACGTCGGTCAGCACCGTGAGGCCGGCGATGGACTCCAGGCGGGTGCGGAGGTCCACGCTCGACAGGTCCACAGAGACGGACGGGGGCGGCGCGGTCCCCTGCTCCAACGACTCCAAGCCCTCCGTCGTCGAGCCGCCACAGCCGAGCACCCATGCGCCGAGCAGGCCGCCCACCGCGAACCCCGCCCAGTTCCGCTTCAGCCTGCTTCGCATGGTGTCGTCCCTCAGGTGTCCGTTGAAGCCCGCGAAGATAGCAGGCTTGGGCCCACACGACGCATGAAGCGCTTGGGCGCGGCATGCCTACATACCGGTCCCGCACAACGAGCGGTAAGGCAGACTATTTCCAGGAACGGCATCCACGCCGTGACTCAGGGCCCGGACTGCCCCTGTTCGAGCAGGTCCTCCCGAATCAGCGTGAACACAGCCTGCCCACATCGGCCCTGCATATCCGCCGTGGCACGCGCCACCCGAACGACATAGCGCACACCGTCCAGGGGCAGCGGGGCCGGCTGTCCTACCTCGGCCGTCACGGTGGTCCCCGGGCCTTGCGAACGATTCGCGTGCGTCACACGGAGGTGGACGTCCAGCGCATGCGTCCCAGCCGCCAGCGTGCAGCCCGCGTCCTCCCATTGGAAGCCCAGCTCCGGAACGAGCCCTGGAGGAAGCAGCACGTCTCCCGCGATGGTGGTGGGAGCACTCGGCACCGTGAGCAGCAACAGCCGGCCCTCCGCGTCCCGCAGGGTGTCCCCCGACAACAGCACGGGAACCTCACCATCCTCCTTCGTCGGACAGGACGCGGGCTCGCGATGGCTGGTCCACTGAACGACCTGACCCGTCAGGTCCGCCAGCACGTCCGGCACCTGGAGGCCGTAGCTCACGCCGCCGCGCACCGGCCCCGCCTCGTACTCCAGCACGGAGGCCCACCGGTCCTGGTGCCGGTACGCACCGCGCAACTGCCGGGCGACGGTGAAGCGGCGCTCCAGCCGCGTGTCCGTGCGCTGCTGCGCGGCGTCCTCGGGCTCTTCCTTGAACGCCACGTCCACCTGGGCCGCGCGCCAGACCTGGACACATGGGCTCTCGCGCCGGAGCGAAAAGGCGCGCCTGGCGTCGGGGACCGGCTCGGAGCACTTCATCTGGCAGCCCATCAAGCCGGTCAGGAGGAGCCCCGCGGCGCCGCGCGCCCAGCGCACCGGGGCACGCCAACGGGCCGGACGCGGGCGAATGCTCATGGGCACTCAGCGTACAGCGTCGTTCCGTCGGTCGACACGAAGAAGTCCTGCCCCTCCACCTGTCCCCGCGCCCGCAGCCGCTCCCGCGTGCGCTCCACCTTCAGGCGACGCGCCGCGACGGGTGGCTCCGCGTGGGGCACGCGCGGCTGGAACCGCACCGGCCCTCCCTTGTCGTCCGGAGCGTACTTCGCCAGCAGCGCGCGGTGGGTGCCGTCGTCCGCGTCGCCGTCGTCCAGGAAGTCCAGCTCCACGGCGCCCCACTCATTCACATCGCAGTCGCACGAGCCGCACCCAGGGAAGCCGCATCCCAGGAAGCCGTTCCGACAGGAGACACACTTGCTCTTGGGGGACGCGCTACACGCCGCGCACGCATTGCCTCCGAACGAGTACGTGTGCGAGCCCGGCGAGCCCACGCCGAGCATCTGGTAGCGGTAGTTCATCACGCTGGCGTGCACCACGCTGGTCTGCCCCGCCACGTCGTTGCCGTTGTGGTCCAGCGCCAGGTTGTGGCCCAGCTCGTGGATGAAGGTGCCACGCTGTTCCTGGATGCTCGGGCTGCTCCAGCAGCCCAGGCTGATGATGAGGTCATTGCCCAGCACCTCCGCCTTGCCGGATGAACACGACGTGCTGCTTCCCTGCCGGTAGGCCCACACTGCGTAGTGGAAGTAGGGCCGCCGCTCCGGGTATCCGGTGGAGAACCCGCCCTGCTTCAACGAATAGAAGTCCACGCCGCCGCTGCACGCGCCGAAGCACACCACTTCATGCCAGGGCAGCGCGCTGTCGACGAAGGCATGCAGTCGCACGCCCGCGTCCCGCGCGAACACCGCCGCCGCGTCCGCCACCAGCCCGGCATAGGGCTTCCGCGTGAGATAGGGATTGGTGGGGTGCTCCATCCAATCCACCTCCACGTAGAGGTCCTTCACCGTGGGGCTGCCCCACTCGGAGAAGGAGAAGCCGTCATTGCCGAACAGCTCCAGCGTGTCCGGTATCCCATCCCCGTCCGAGTCCTTCGAGTCCGGGTTCATCCCCACCAGCGGCTCTAGGGCATTGGAGATGCCGTCTTCATCCTCGTCGTTGTCGCTGAAGATGGTGGACCACAGCGCGTCATCGTGGACGAAGCTGGCCGTGCCCGTACTCCCGGGAAAGCGGCCCACCACCACGCGCTGGGCGCCCGCGTTCTGTGTGCTCGCCGCGACGACCAGCGGGTAGGAGCGAGGCCCACTGTCATCGTCGTGTTGCAGGTACTCCGCGTTGGAGCGCAGCAGGAAGACCAGGTGGTCCCCCGCGCCCGGCGTCGTGGACGTAGCCCGGAAGGTGTCCTTCACGTTCCAGGCGAAGCTGAGCGGCACGCCGCCGAAGGGCTGGTTGCTCAGGAGAAGCGCTCCATTGCGATACAGGCTGGCCGTCCCGCCGCGTCCTTCCGCATAGGCGCGCACCCAGACGCGGTAGAGCCCGGAGTCCGGCGCGGTGAACGTCACGCAGGAACGCGCCGCGCCCGCGCAGTCATCGCCCATGGCCACCTGGCTCCAGCCGCCCCGGTCCCGGAGCACGTGAAGGACGGTGTCCGGCGCGGTGCCCGTCAAATCCCGCGTCTCGAAGGTGTACGTCTGCCCCGCGTCCAGCCACGTGCTCAACCAGATGAAGGTGCCCCAGTCACGCGAGGCCACGTAGTGCGGCCCGGCCAGCACCAACGTGGGCGCCAGCAACACCAGCGTAAGGAGCGCCTTCATCGCGTCTCCTCCGCGCGAAAGAAGGCTTCCTTGAAGGCGTCGTGCTGACGCGACCCTTCCTCTGGCGGAAGCGACCGCCACTTCACCTGCTCCACGGTGAGCGCCTGTTGGTAGCGCGCGTCCACTTCGCGCGCGCGGAGGTCCTCGGCCGAGGGCTCCGGCGGCGGGGCCAGCTTCGCCACCAGGTTCAGCGCCGCCAGATAGCGGCGTTCCTTCTCCACGCGTGCTTCGGGCGTGGCGTCCATGAAGGCGCGCTCCGTGCGCGTCACCAGCGCCGCCAGGTCGTCCACCGGCTCTTCTTGAAGCAAGGCCCGTTCGTCCGGCGTCAGCGGCACCAGCGCGCGCGCAGCGAACCGCTCCCACTCCGGCGCTTCGTCGCGAAGGCTCGCCACCTGCACCGAGCGACCGGTGTCATCCTTCGCGGGTTCGACGTGGAAGCGCGGCTCGGCGGCGACCTTGGGGGGAGCCGCGGGCGTCCGGGCGACTTCGCGCGCTGCCTCTTGATTGCCGAGCGCCCACCGGGGGACCAGCAACGAAGCACTCGCTCCGACCAGCATGATGCCCAGCACTACCGCTGCGACTTCCCCTCGTGTGCGCATGCGTCGTCCCCCACTCGCTGGCGCGCAGCTCTAGCGCCATTTGCCGGGGACGGCAAACCCACCCCGCAGCAGTCTGTGCGGGGGTATCCACGTCACGCCGAAGTGTCATGACGTGGACGCCGGAAGGGCGGGCACTACGCCTGAGGCATGGGACGGCCCGGGCCGTGGAACACGGCGACGGGCGAGGACAACGTGAGCGACGCGTCGTCAGGCGCCGTGCCCGCGGCGCCCTTCGCGAGCGGACGCCCACCGGCGAGCACCTCACGCGCACGCGTCACCAGCCACTGCACTCCCCGAAGCGCGTCACGCACCAGCAGCAGCGGCGCGTCGCGCGACAGCAACGCGGGGGCGTTCGCATCGCGCATTGAAGCGGGTTGTCCCACGCCCAGCTCGTAGACCATCTTTCCGCCGAGCGTCGCCGTGCAGAGCGCCAGCCCACAGGCGCCCAGCCCCAACGCCACGGTGACCGCGGTGGGCTCGCGCCGCAGCCGCCACACCGTCACCCCCAAGGCGCCGAGCAGCACGGAGGCGTTGCCCACGCCATGCAGGAACGTCATGTCCCGGGCACGCGGCGTCTCCAGCCGGACCTCCTGGCTGGCCGCCAGTCCCGACACGCCCGCGAGCAAGCCGCCAATGGAGCCAGCCACCCAGATGCGGCGTGCCACCCGGGCCCAGGCGCCGTCGCCCGTCGTCACCGAGATGAGGTCCGCCACCGCCGCCGTGGGAAGCAAGGCCAGTGGCATGTGCACCAGTGCCGGGTGCAGTTCGTACAACAGCATCTCCTTCTTCATCGCGCGGCCTCCTGCCCTTATCCTCCAAGGGTAGGCACCCCGAGGACCCATGGCAGGCATGGCCGCCTGCCCGCCCTCCCAGAGCAGGGAAGCGTTCAGCAGGCGATTTCGAGCGAAAGGGCGAGCTCGGGCTGGGTGAGCACCTCGCAGCCGTCAGGGGTCACCAGGATGGTGTGCTCGAACTGCGCGGACAGGCTGCCGTCCTCGGTCACCACCGTCCAACCGTCGGCCAGGATGCGAATGTCCGGCCGACCCAGGTTCACCATGGGCTCCACGGTGAGGACCATGCCCGAGCGCAGCTTGATGCCCGAGCCGCGCTTTCCGGTATGGGGCACAGTGGGCGGCCCATGCATCTGGTGGCCGATGCCATGCCCACCGAACTCCTCCACCACGCTGCAACCCTCCTTCTTCGCCAGCTCCTCGATGGCCGCGCCGATGTCCCCCAGCCGCGCGCCATGGCGGACGACGGCGATGCCCGCGTCACGGCACCGGCGCGCCGCGTCCACGATGCGACGAGCGTCTTCGGACACCTCGCCAATGAGGAAGGTCGCGGAGGTGTCCCCGTGGAAGCCGTCCAGGCACGTCGTCACGTCCACGTTGATGATGTCCCCACGGACCAGTTGCTCGCCTGCGTTCGGGATGCCGTGACAGACGATGTGGTTGCGGCTGGTACAGACGGTGGCCGGGTAGCCCTTGAACCCCAGTTGGCTGGGCTTGCCACCCCGGCGCGCCGTGTCCTCGCGAACCCACTGGTCGATGTCCGCCGTGGTGACACCAGGGGTCAGCTTCGAGGCAACGAAAGCCAGCGTACCGGCGGCGGCCTGACTCGCTCGGCGCAGACGTTCGACGTCCGCGCCCTTGAACAAGGGAATGCTCATGGCCGCCAAGGTGAGGGGCCAGGGTGCCTGGCGTCCAATGCTGTTTCGGTATGACCGACAGCGCTAGAGTGGCGGACGTGAGCCTTACGCACATCCAGTCCTTCGTCGCCGTTGCCGAGGAGTGCAACGTGGGCAGGGCCGCGCGCCGCCTGCACCTGACGCAGCCGCCGCTCAGCCGTCACATCCAGGCGCTCGAGGACGAACTCGGAGCGCGCCTCTTCGAGCGGACCCGGGGTGGCATGCGCCTGCTCCCCGCGGGCGAAGCCTTCCTGCGGCACGCGCGTCGCATCCTGGCGGAGGTGGACGCCGCAGTGCTCACCGTGCGGGACGTAGCGGGCAACCGCGCCGGCGGATGACGCAGCCGGGTTGGGTGCGTGCGTTCAGCATCAGACGGACAGGCGCCACCTTTGGCGGCGTCATCCGCCCGAAGACCTGGAACCGAGGCGTCGGGCTGCTAGAGCGGGCATCGATGCCCGACCTCCTCGTCACTCATCGGAGTCCTCACGTGCGCCGCATCCGGGTGCTCGCGCCCCTGCTCTGGGCCCTCGCCTCCTCCACGGTGATGGCGGCGCCTGCTCCCGAGGCCCAGGAGGCTCCCGACACGAACGGGCAGCCGCCAACGGATGCGCCCACGCGGGAGCGGACGGAGGCAGCAGACGCTGGGCGGACCGTCGTCACGGGCTCGCGGCGTCCCCGGCCCGCGAGGGACGTGCCCGCCACCACCACGGTCCTCCCCCGCCCGGAAATCGACCGGAGCCCCACGCTGACGCAGGACTCGCTGGTCCGCACCGTGCCCTCCGCCGCCACCTTCCGCCGCACGCCCAGCCTCGTCTCCGACCCGACGGCACAGGGACTCAACCTGCGCGGGCTCGCGCCTTCGGGCGTGGCGCGCAGCCTCGTGCTGCTCGACGGCATTCCCGTCAACGACCCGTTCGGTGGCTGGATTTTCTGGCGCTCACTGCCACGGCTCGGACTCGAGCGCATCGAGGTCGTCCCCAGCGGAGGCTCCGCCCTCTACGGCAGCGGCGCGCTCGGCGGCGTCGTGCAGCTCGTGTCACGCGACATCACCGGAGCGCAGCTCGACGCGGATGCCACCTATGGCAACGCGCATACGGGCATGCTCGCGGCACGCGGCGCGGAGATGTGGAGTCCCGTCCGCGCCTCGCTGGAGGCTGAGCTGCTCGACAGCGACGGCTACCCCATCGTCCGTGCCGCCCAGCGCGGCGCCATCGACGCGGACACACCCAGCAGCCACGCCGTCCTCAACGGACGCATCGAAGCGGATGCCACCGATGCGCTCACCCTCTCCGCCCGCGCCGGCCTCTTCCGCGAGGACCAGAACGGCGGCACCCGGCTCACCACCGCGCGCGTGGAGCTGGCGCACTTCGGCGCGGGCGCACGGCTGCGCACCGCGGACAGCGGCACCTTCACGCTGGACCTCTTCGGCCGCGTGCAGCGCTTCGAACAGGACCGCGCGCGCATCGCCCAGGACCGCTCTTCCGAGGCGCTGACCGCCAGCCAGGACGTACCCGCCAACGACCAGGGCGCGTCCCTCGTCTGGACCGGCCCGTCCTGGACGGCCCTGGGCACGCACGTCCTCACCGCGGGCCTGGATGCGCGCCGCATGGCGGGCACGTCCCGGGAGCAGCTCTTCCCGCCCGCGCCCTCGGAGACCTCCCTCCGCCTGCGCGACACCGGAGGTACCCAACTGTCCGGCGGTGTCTTCATCGAGGACCTCTACACGCCCTCGCCCGCCCTGGAGCTCAGCGCCGCGCTCCGGATGGACGTGTGGCGCAACCAGAACGGTGAGCAGCGTCTGGAGCGCGCCAACGGCGCGGTGGACACGACGCGCTTCGACGACCGCACCGAGCAGCAGCTCAGCCCGCGGTTGGGCCTGCGAGTGCGCCCGCTGGAGGGGCTCACCCTGCGCGCCTCCGCCTACCGTGCGTTCCGCGCCCCCACGCTCAACGAGCTGTACCGCCCCTTCCAGGTGGGCACCATCCTCACCGCCGCCAACGCCCACCTGAGCGAGGAGCGGCTGTGGGGCGCCGAGGCCGGCGTGGAAGCCGAGTCCTCCTCGCTGGGCCTCACCACGCGCGTGACGGGCTTCTGGAACGTGCTCGACGACCCCATCACCAACGTCACGTTGGAGCAGCCGCTTCCGGATGGCTCCTCGCGCCAGCGGGAGAATCTGGGGCAGGCGCGGGTGCGCGGCGTGGAGGCGAGCGTGGACTGGAAGGTGGCACGCCAGTGGACGGCGCTGCTCGCGTACACCTTCGTGGACCCTGTCGTGACGCGCTCGCCCGGGCAGCCTGGGTTGGTGGGCAAGCAGCTCGCCCAGGACCCACGACACCGGGGCACCGCCATCCTCACCTTCCACGACCCCGACATCGTGACGGCCACGGTGCAGTTTCGCGTGACGGGCGCTCAGTTCGAGGACGACCTCAACGAGCGCCCCATGGGTGGCTACGCCGTGGTGGACGTGTCCGCCAGCCGCCGCCTCTTCTGGAAGCTGCACGTCTTCGGCGCGGTGGAGAACCTCTTCGACCGCGAGTACCTCGCGGGCCGCGCCGGGGTGGACACGTTGGGCCCGCCCCTGCTGGCGCGCATCGGCCTGCGGCTGCGCGACGCGCCCTGAGGCTCAGCGGATGGTGCGCACCGGCCGCACCGGGCCGTTGAACCAGCGGCTCAGCGACACCACGTCCTCCATGCGGCGCGCGGGCGGGAGGCTGTCGAGGAAGACGCGGCCATACGCCTTCGTCACGATGCGCCGGTCCAGCATCGCCACGATGCCCCGGTCCGACTGCGTGCGGATGAGCCGGCCGAAGCCCTGCCGCAGC
Organism: Myxococcus sp. AB056; assembly: GCF_006547365.1. Lineage (NCBI taxonomy): Bacteria > Pseudomonadati > Myxococcota > Myxococcia > Myxococcales > Myxococcaceae > Myxococcus > Myxococcus sp. AB056. The sequence goes on from NZ_VHLB01000001.1 coordinate 24,690, forward strand.
GCCAGCGCCGCGTGCGGGAGCTGGTACTGCTCGAAGGGCTCCTCGCCTCGCTGCTGGAGCTGATTGATGCGCGCGGCCACCAGCGGGTCTCCTGGCGACGCGAAGGGCAGCCGGTCGATGATGACCAGGCTCAGCGCGTCGCCCGGCACGTCGACGCCCTCCCAGAAGCTGTGCGCCGCGAAGAGGACGCTCGGCGTCTCGCGGAAGGCCTCCAGCAACTGCTGCTTGGGACGCTCGCCTTGCAGCAGCGACTGATAGGGCAACCGGGGCGCCACCAGCTCATAGGCCCGCACCATGTTGCGCAGGGACGTGAAGAGCACGAAGGCGCGCCCACCCGTGACTTCGCAGAGGCGCTCAATCTCCTCCGCCGCCTCCTCGATGAAGCCCGGCGCGGACGGGTCCGGCAGGTGCGTGGGCAGGTACAGCGCCGCCTGGGACGGGTAGTCGAAGGGGCTGGGCACCGCCAGCGTCCGCACGCGCGTCACCGGCTGGCCGTCCTCGCCGTACAGGCCCATGCGGTTGGCGAAGAAGTCGAAGCGGCTGTCGGCCGCCAGCGTCGCGGACGTGTACACCACCGTATCCAGCGCGCCGTACATCCGCTCGCGCAGCTCCTTCGCCACGTCGATGGGGCTGGCGCGCAGGAAGAGGCCCTTGCCCCGCTGCTCCGCCCAGTAGACGTGGTCCGAGGACTCGGCCTTCTCCAGGAAGGAGAGCTGCTCCTCCATCTCGTCCGAGCGGCGGGTGATGGCGGCCAGCTCCGGCTCGCGCTCGCCCACCGTGAAGGCGGACAACGCGGCCAGCGCGTCCCGCACGCCCTCCAGCGGCGTGGACAGCTTCGCCATGACCTCCGCGCGCAGCGCCACGGAGGCCTCGTGGCCGGACAGCCCCAACGCCCGGGGCGCCTGCGCGAAGAGCGCATCCGCCCCCGCGCGCAACCGGGCCGCCAGCGCGCGCAGCATGGCGTGGCGGGCGTCGTCCTCTTTCAGCGACGCCACCGCGTCCCGCGCCAGCTCCTCCAGCCGGTAGTTGGACACGCTGCAACCGAAGTGGCCGCTGGCCGCGTCTTCCAGCGCATGGGCCTCATCGAAGATGACGGCCTCGTACCAGGGCAGCACGCCCTCGGTGCGCTTGCCGGAGCTGCGCAGCGCCAGGTCCGCGAAGAAGAGGTGGTGGTTGACCACCAGCAGGTCCGCCTGCTCCGCGCGCTTGCGCATGCGCGTGACGAAGCACGTCTCGTACTGCGGACACTTGGTACCCACGCACGTCTCGGACGTGGTGGACAGGCGCGACCAGGCGCTGAAGGACTCAGGCAGGTCCAACTCGCTGCGGTCGCCGGTGTCCGTCTCCTCCGCCCACGCCTTCAGCTTGGGCCAGTAGCGCGACTCCTCGCGCGAGCCGAACTGCGGCTCCTTGGAGAAGGCGTCATAGCGGTGCAGACAGAGGTAGTTGCTGCGGCCCTTGAGGTACGCGGCCTCGAAGCGCAGGCCCATCTTCTCCCGCATCAGCGGCAGGTCCTTGAAGAAAATCTGGTCCTGCAAGGTCTTCGTGGCCGTGGACACGACCACCCGGCGTCCCGACAGCAGCGCGGGCACCAGGTAGGCAAGCGTCTTGCCCGTGCCGGTCCCCGCCTCGGCCAGCAGGTAGCTGTGCTCGGCGAAGGCCCGCTCCACGGCGCGCGCCATCTGAAGCTGCTCCGGGCGGTGCTCATACGCGGGCAGCGCGACCTCGAGCGCGCCTCCCGGACCGAGCAGGCTGTCGACGGACGGAGGGGTGGAGACGGAGAGCGACATCGGCACCGAGGGGGAGACGGGAAGCGGCCGGACAAAATAGCAGCGACCGCCGTTTCAAGCGCGTTTCCGGCCGCGGTCGCGCCGTCTGGCCCGGGTGGCCGCCTGCTCCTCCGCCAGCGAGCCGCACCGCCCTCGGCGGCACGGCGCCCGGACAGCCCGGCCCTCAGTACCCCGCGCTCAGCGTGCGCAGGTGCTGGAAGACGAGCACGGCCAGCACCAGCACCACGATGAAGCCCACGCCCACCGCCACCGTCTTCAGGCGCCGGAAGACGTTGGGGGTTCCGGCGGGCTCCACCGATGACGGCACCACCAGGGTGGCCCTGCGCACCACCTCATCACGGCCCCGCCGGGCGACGGCATCGTCGGGCGCACGCGCCAGGCGAATCCGGTACAGCCGCCCCGCCATGGCCAGCTCGCCCCGCCCCACCGCCAGCGTCATCACCCGGTCATGGGCGTCCCAGTCCTCCCAGCGTGCCGCCAGCTTGCGCCATGCGTCCGCCAGCACGTCCGACAGGGGGTGCTCCTCGGGCCGGTAGTTGACGTAGACGAGCCCACACTGCGGGCAGGCCAGGGCCTCCTCGCGCCGAGGCGCCACGCACTTGGGACAGACGCCAGGGGGCGGCTCGAAGAGCGCGTCGTCCGTCAGCGGCGCCGACTCCGAACGCACCACCCGCAGGGCCGGCGTCACTGGCGCGGAAGCGCTCCAACTGTCGGAGGGCGGCACCACCGGCACCGCCAGCGACGGCGCAGCCCCCGCGGCGGGAGCAGCCGGCACCTCCGTTCGCGGCGCGGTGGTGACCGGCGGGCCCACGCGGCTGTCCGCGCCGCAGCGGCCACACGTCACCACGAGCCCCCCGGCCTCCATCCGGTAGGTCTCCAGCGGCACGAGCCGCTCGCACGCGTCACACTGGAACTTCATGTCATCACCTGGCGCAGGGGAATGGGCATGGCGCAGCCGATGAGTGCCAGCAGGCACAGCGCGCAGATCCACTTCCGCAGTGGACTGAGCGGCTGCTGGGGTTCCACCACCTCGGGATGGCCGAAGCCTACCAGCTTGCTCGTCACCAGCAGCCACAAGCCCCAGGACGCGGTGACGAAAAGGGTGAGAACCAACAGCACCAACGCCACCGCGCGGCCCACCCAGTGCGCGCGCCGGCCCCACAGCGCATAGGCCAGGTGCCCGCCGTCGAGCTGCCCCACGGGCATCAGGTTCAGCAGCGTGACGAGCAGCCCGAACCAGCCAGCGATGACCACCGGATGGACCAGGATGTCCTTGCCCTCCGGAAGCGGCCCCAGGGCCAGGCGCGTCAGGCCCTGCATCAACAGGCTGTCGCCGAAGAGCGTCTGCACGCCGTTGAAAGGCGTCTCCGGCGCGGGCGGCGCGTTGGTGACGCGGTCCATCACCCAGGTGAAGACGTCCCGGCCAATGGCCCACAGCGAGCCGTCCCCCGGGAAGAGGGTGGACGGGATGTGCTGCGCATCCACCACGGTGGAGTGAGCCAGCCCCCAGAAGAGGATGGGCAGGGCCACCGCCAACCCCGCGAGCGGTCCCGCCGCGCCAATGTCCACCAGGGCGTTGCGGTTCGGGATGCGGTCGCGAATGCGGATGACGGCGCCCAGCGTGCCCACGCCGAGCACCGGCAGCGGGATGAAATATGGCAGGGATGTTTCAACCCGGTGCCAGCGCGCCAACAGGTAGTGCCCCATCTCATGGGTCCCCAGGATGGCCAGCAGCGACAGGCTGAAGGCCAGCGCGCGGAAGGCCGCTTCAGGGGACACCTCTCCCAGTGAGTAGGGCCGCTGGAAATGGAAGTAGAGCAGGTACGAGGTGAAGGTGGTCCCTACCGTCAGCACCAGGAGCAACAGGTGCACCCAGTAACGCGGCGCGGGGCGGGCAGCGGAGACGGTGTCCATGAAGGGAGCCTCGAGGTTGGCTAGCAAGAGGAGGTGTGCATTGCAACGCGCAGCCGCCCAACCGGAGCGATACCAAGTGTCTCGGACGGACCTTGACATGGAGTCGACATCTGCTACGACCCCGCCCGCTTGAAGGTCTCAAGACAACGGCCGGTTGCTCTCCAAGGCGTCCGGCCGCCACACAAGCATCCAATTCAAGAGGGGAAAGAACATGAAGAAGCTCGTCCTGTCCGCCGTTGCCGCCAGCAGCATGGTTGCCTGCACCAGCGTTGAGAGCGCCGTTGTCTCCGGCACGGAGATCGCCTCCAACGGTGAGGCCGTGGCCGTTGTTCAGGCCAACGCCCTGGGCCTGACCGCCATCTTCCACATCGTCGACATCGTGCAGAGCGACCTCGACACCGTCATCAACAAGCTGCTCATCGCCGAGGCCAAGGCCATGGGCGCCTCCAAGGTGGAGCTGCTGACCGCGGGCACCACCGCGCGTCACGGCATCTACGCCCTGACCGGCACCATCATCGGCGTGACCAGCTCCAGCGCCGTGGGCGTGGCGGTCAAGTAGTCCACACCGCGCAAGCCGCGCGGTTCATGCGGAAGGCCCCCTGGCGACAGGCGGGCCTTCTTGCTTTTGTGCCCTCCCATGCGTGAACGCCTCCTCCTGTTGTGTGCCCTGACGGCCCTCACCGGCTGCCCCAAGAAGGGCGGCGATGACGCGGCCACACTGCTGCCCGAAGTCAAAGCCGGGCTCGTCACCCGCGAAGCGAAGCTGAAGAGCTACCGCATCGCCGGCACCGTGCAGGACGCGGGGCTGGAGCCAGTGACATTCACCTTCGAATACCGCGCGCCGCAGCGCCTGCGTGGCACGCTGGGCCCGCCCGCCTCGCGCACCTTCGCGTGGGATGGCGCGCACTTCTTCCAGCAGCTCGACGGGGAGAAGCGCTTCACCACCTTCACGTCGGAGCTGCCGCCCGCGAAGCTCGCCGGCTTCCTGTCGGAGACGTTCCACCCCTTCATGCCGGAGGGTTTCCGGACGCCGCTCCTGCTGAGCCACGCGACGGTCCGCCGCGCCACGCACCCGCTGGCGCCGCAGGCGGTGGAGCTGGTGCAGAAGCTGGACGGTGATGCCGCGGGACTGGAGATGGTCTACGTGCTGCGCTGGCCCCAGTTGGACTTCCTGGGCCGGCGCACCGTCTCACCGGACGGCGCCGCGGCCGAGGAGCGCGTGGAGGAGGAGCACTGCGACGCGGCCTTGTCGCTCTGCGTGCCCAAGCGCCTTGGCCGGTGGCAGGGAGGCAAGCGCGTAGGCGAGACGGTGCTCACGCGCGTGGAGCTGAACGCGGCCCTGCCCAACGACGGCTTCACCCTCTCCGCGCCCGAAGGCTACGACGTACAGACGCGGACACTGGTGGAGTCCACCCCCGCCACCCAGCCCACGGACGGTTGACCGCCACCCTCGGCATCCCCACCTTCGAGGCCGAGGGACAAGGCACATGGTGGAAAACGTCATCTTCGACGTGGATGGAACCCTGGTGGATTCGGTGGACGAGCACGCCGAGGCATGGCGGCGCGCCTTCCTTCACTTCGGCCGGGACATCCCGTTCGCGCACGTGCGCAGCCAGATTGGCAAGGGCGCCGACCAGATCATCCCCGTCTTCTTCAACGACGAGGAAGTGGAGCGCTTCGGCAAGGAGCTGGACGAATACCGCGGCAAGCTGTTCCTGGACGAGTTCCTGCCGAAGGTGCGTCCCTTCCCCCGGGTACGGGAGCTCTTCCAGCGGCTGCGCGCGGGCGGCATCCGCATCGTGCTGGCCTCCAGCGCGAAAGAGCAGGAGCTGAAGCACTACGTGAAACTGTGCGGCATCGAAGGCCTGTTCGAGACGAAGACGAGCGCGGACGAGGTGGACAAGAGCAAGCCCCACCCGGACATCTTCGAGGCCGCCCTGGCGCGGCTGGGCAAGCCTTCTCCGGACGTGACGGTCGTCGTGGGCGACACGCCCTATGACGCGCTCGCCGCCAACAAGTCGAGCCTGCCCTCCGTGGGCGTGCTCGCGGGCGGCTTTCCTCCGGATGACCTGCGCGCCGCGGGCTGCCGCACGCTGGTGAAGGACCCGGCGGCGCTGCTCGCGCGCTACGAGGCGTCCCGGCGCGAATGGCCCTGGAACGAGTCCGGCACCAGCCAGGTGGCCAAGGACGACGAGCGACGCTGAAGCCGCGCCCCCCGCCCTTCCCCACCCCCGCGAGAGGGATGGGGAAGCGGCGGCGTGCTAGGTGCGGGTGCGGCTGCGTGGACCGCGGCTGCTGGTTCCGCGACGCGTGCCGCTCCGGGACTTGGAAGCAGGCCGCTTCGCGGCGGTGGTGGTGCGACGCGCGGTGGCGCGACGAGCCGCGGTGCTCCGGGCAGCGGTGGACTTGGAACCCGAACGCGTGGCTCGAGCAGCGGGCTTGCGCGTGCGGCCGGTGGCGGCGCGACGACGGGTGCCGGCGCGCTTCGCGGCGGTGGCCTTGCCTCCCTTGCGGCCCGCCTTGCGCGCGTTCTTCCGCGCCAGGGGACGGCTGCGCGCGACCTTGGCCTTGCTGCCCGAGCCGCCCTTCTTCATCCCGCCGCCCGTGAGCTTGTTCACGGTAGCCCAGGCCCGGGACTCGGCCGTCTCGTCGGAGACGCCGCGCTTCTCGTAGCCCTCTTCGATGTGCTCGGCCATCCGCTTCTGCTTCGCCGTGTACTTCGCCTTGCTTCCTCGTGCCATGCGACTTGCTCTCCAGGCCTGACTGACACCTGCATGGGGCCAGCTCCAGCGCAGAGGTGGGCAGTCATCCACTCATCCGGAAGCGTGCAGCCGGATGGACTTGTTCACCCGCCGACGCACGCATGCACGCCCACGTGGCACCCGACATCGGGAATGCACCGGAGCACGGGGCGACTCGCCGCGAGGATGCGCGCGCGACACCACCTCGCGTCCCGCTGGTCGGACGGGCAGTGCGTGCACAGATTGGCGGACGACACGAAAGAGGAGGCACCCTGGAACCCGCCCTCATCAAGCCCCCATGCAGGCCCGTCCTGGATGACGGCCCCGCGGTGTTGGTGGTGAATACGCGCTCGCGTTCAGGGCGTGAGGCCTTCGAGACCGCCAGGGAAACACTCGTGGCGCGGGGCGTCTCCATCGTCGAATGCCACGCGCTGTCCCGAGCGGATCGGCTGAACGCGGTGGTGGAGCGGATGGTGGCACGGGGCACCCGCCGCCTCATCGTGGGAGGAGGCGACGGCACCCTGAGCCGCGCGGTGGTCCGGCTGCTGGGCCGCGACGTGACGCTGGGCGTCCTCCCGCTGGGCACTGGCAACGACTTCGCGCGCTCGCTGGGAATTCCGCCCGACATCGAGGCCGCCTGTGACGTCATCGCCCAGGGCTACACGGCCCGCGTGGACGTGGGCCTGGCCAATGGGCGCCCCTTCCTCAACGCGGCCAGCCTGGGACTGGCCACCGGCATCGCCAAGCGGCTGACGAAGCGGCTGAAGCAGCGCGCGGGCAAGCTGGCCTACCCCGTGGCGGCCGCGGCGGAGGTGAAGGACCTGCGCCCCTTCCACATCCGGCTGAAGGCGGATGACCAGGAGCTGGCGCTGGACGTGCTCCAGTTGGTGGTGGGCAACGGCCTCTACCACGGCGCCGGAAACATGGTGGCGCCCGATGCCCGGCTGGATGACCGGCGGCTGGACATCTACGCCATCGCCGCGCCCTCCGCCGCGTCGGGGCACGAAGGGACCGGCCTGGGCCAGCTCCAGGACATCGCCACGTTGATGCGCGTGGCCCTGTCCCTGCGCTCGGGCGAGCACGTGGAGCACCCCGCCGTCACCGCCCTGCGCGCCGCGCGGCTCTACGTGGAGGCCGACCCCGTCCAGGAGGTGAACGCGGACGGCGAGCTCGTGGGCAAGACGCCCATGCGCTTCGAGGTGGCGCCCGCGGCCCTGCGCGTCTACGCGCCCGCGCCCTCCTGAAGTTTCGGTTCACTGCGAGGCTGGCCTACACTGTGGGCAGCCGCGACGGCGACGGCCGGACGCGGGGGAGGCCGAGCCCGTGCGCCATCGAACCCCCTTCTTGATTGCCTTGTGCCTGGCCATCGCGGCGGTGCTGCTGCTGTGGTTCCGCATGCCCGTCCCCGCGGCCCCCGCCGGCGCGCGCCCGGAGGCCGCGGCGTTGACCGCGCCAGCGCCCGTCACCAGCGGCGCCCCGTCCCGCGCCAGCACGCCGCCCACCCCGCCGCTGGAGACCGCCCCCGACGCCGAGCTGGGCGCCTTCGTGGTGCGCGTGGTGGACGCCCAGGGCCCCGTGACGGGCGCGCGCGTGCGGGCCTACCTGCGGGTGGGCGCGGACGGCACCGGGGCCACGCCGTGGCGCCGCGCGGGCGAGGGCACCACGGCGGACGGCGGCGTGCTCCGCCTGCCCGCGGCGCCCGGCGACTACCTGCTGTCCGCGCATGCCCCGGGCCACGGCCCCGTGCGGCTGGAGGCCACGCGTCCGCTCGGCGAGGCAGAGACGGCCGTCGAGCTGCGCCTGCCCGACGGCGTGACGCTGAGCGGGCGCACCGTGGCGGAAGGGCGCGAGGAGCCGGTGCCGCTCGCCTCACTGACGCTGCGGCCCTACCCCGGGACGCCCACGGCCTGGGCGGTCCCCACCGGCTTGCCGGAAGAAGCGGCGGAGACGACGAGTGACGCTCAGGGCCGCTTCGCCTTCACGCAGTTGGCGCCCGGACGCTACGAGCTCACCGCCGAGGCGCCGGGCTTCAGCCGCCGCACCTTGCGCCTGCTCCAGGTGCCGCGGGCCGGTGAAGTCGTCGTGGGGCTCTGGGGCGCGAGCACCCTGGAGGGCTTCGTCGTCGACGCGAAGGGTCAGCCCGTCGCGGACGCGGAGGTGGTGGCGGCGGGAGGCACCGCGCCGGTGCGCGTCACCACCGGGGAAGGCGGCGGCTTCGCGCTGGAGGTCAACGCCGGAACGTGGGTCGTGTCCGCGCGCCGCGGGGACCAGTTGGGCCGCGTGCCGGGGCCGCTGTCCGTCGCGCCGGGCGAGACGCTGCGCGGGCTCGTGGTGACGCTGGGCGCGGCCAGTGGCCTGACGGGCACGGTGTCCACGGTGGAGGGCACGCCGGTGCGCGGGGCCATCCTGGTGGCGTCTCCCGCGGGCGGCCAGGGCGAGCTGGGCCGGGCGGCATCCGAGGACGATGGCGGGTGGCGGATGGATGTCCCTCCCGGCGAGTACGACGTGACGGTGCGCGCGGCGGGAATGACGGGCCGCGTGTTCGAAGCCGTGGTGGTGAACCCGGGCGGCCACACGCCCCTGGACGTGCGGCTGGAGCCCGCGACGGCGGCGCTGGAAGGCCTGGTGGTGGACGCGGAGGGACGGCCGCTGGGAGGCGCGCAGGTGCGCGCCGAACCGTCGTCCTTCTCTGGCGTGGCGCACACGGCGCTCACCGACGCCGAGGGCGCCTGGAAGCTGGAGGGGCTGGAGGCGGGGCCCACCTCCGTGCGCGCGCGGCGCGAGGGCTCGCAGCGGTGGACGTCCCGCATGGAGACGCTGAAGGCGGGCGTCGTCACCCGCGCGGACTTCACCCTGGCGGACTCCGGCTCCGTGTGGGGACAGGTGACGCGCGCGTCGGGCGGGCCGCTGACCGAGCCCGCGCTGGTCCACGCCGTGCCTCGGGGCGGCTCGGGCACGGCCTCCACGGAGACGGACGCGCAGGGCCAGTTCCAGCTGGAATTGCCCGCGGGCGTCTACCAACTGGTCGCGCTGCTCCACCAGACACCCGCCATCTACTTCCACATGGAGAGCGACCCGTTCGTGACGGTGCCTTCGGGCGGCGCCGTGCGGCAGGACCTGCTGTTGAAGGAGGACTCCGTGTTGTCCGGCGTCGTGCTGGAGCCCTCCGGGGTGCCCAGCCCGCTGGCCATCGTGGCCGCCATCCAGGGCGGGGACTTCCCCATGACGCGCAAGGAGCGCGCGGACGAGGCGGGCCAGTTCGCCATGCCGCCGCGCCCCCAGGGCGCCCAGCCCCTGGAGCTGGTGGCCCACAACGCGGGGCGCGTGGGGCGGCTGCCCGCCGCGCATGAGGACCAGGCGCCGCTCACGGTGCGGCTGGAGCCCGCGGCCACCCTGCGCGGGCGCGTGGTGGCGGGCAGCGGCGCGGCACCGGATGGCTTCACCCTGGAGCTGCTTGAGGCCAACGGTGAGGCCCTGCCCTGGGCCGGCGCCTGGCCCACCACGCGGCGCTTCGCTGGCAGCACCTTCTTGCTTCCAGACGCGCCCGCCCAGGCGCTGAAGGTGACGGTGCGCACCGAGGACGGCCGCACGGGCGAAGCCCAGGTGACGCTGCGGCCCGGGGGCACCTCGGACGTGGAGGTGCCGCTCACCGGCGGCGTGGCGTCCATCTCCGGGCGCGCGGTGTGGAGCCGGGGGGGCGGCCCTGCGCCAGGGGTGGCGGTGTTCCTCGACAAGGCCGTGGGCGGGCGCCCGGATGCCTTCACCGGGCAGGACGGACGCTTCCGCCTGAGCGACGTGCGCCCGGGCATCCACACCGTGCGGCTGCTGCCGCCGGAGGGCCGCGTGGAGACGCGCACCGTGAAGGTGGCGGAGGCGGAGGCCACCGACGTGGGTGACGTCACGGTGTCCCCGCGCCGGGCCACGCCGGGCACGCTGGGCGCGGGCTTCAGTGAGGACCGGGGCCACGTCGCCTTCGCGTGGCTGACGCCGGACGGGCCCGCGGCGCGCGCGGGCGTCAACGTGGGGGACCGGCTGGTGGCGGTGGATGGCCAGGTGGTGCGCGACAGCACGGAGGCGGAGTCCCGCACCCGGGGTGCGCCCGGCACGCCCGTGCGGCTCCACGTCCGGCGCGCGAATGGTGAGCAGGAGGTGCTCGTCACCCGCGCGGAGTGAGGCCCGCTACACCTTCTCCAGCACGCGCGACAGCACCTGCGCGGTGAAGTTCACCAGGGGAATCACGCGCCGGTAGTCCATGCGCGTGGGGCCGATGACGCCCACCGTGCCCAGCACCTGCTCCTGGTTTCCGTAGGGGCTGGCGATGACGGTGACGTCGCCGGCCGCGGAGAAGTCGCTCTCCGCGCCAATGAAAATCTGCATCTCGTTGGCCACCTGCACCCGGTCCAGCAGCGAGAGCAGCTTGTGCTTCTCGTCCAGGGCCCTGAAGAGCGCGCGCATGCGCTCCACGTCCGCGAACTCCGGCTGCTCGAAGAAGGAACCCGTGCCCTGGATGAGCATCCGCTCCGTGGACGCCAGGTCCGTGGCCGCCGCGCCCAGCTTCAGCGCCTTGGCCGTCAGCGCGTTGTAGAGCGCCTGCTCCTGGTCCATCTCCGCGCGGATGCGCTCGCGCGCCGACTCCAGCGGCACCTCCCGCAGCAATTCCGACAGGTAGTTGCTCGCCTTGAGCAGCTCGTCGGAAGTGATGGGGAACTCCACGGTAATCGCCTTGTTGTGCACCTGGCCGCTCTGCCCCACCAGGATGGCGAGCACCCGGTCCTCGCGCAGCCGGACGAACTCGATGCGCCGGAACACCGCCGACTCCGGCCGCGGCGCCACCACCACGCCCGCGTGTCGCGTCAGCGAGTGGAGGATGCGGCTGGCCTCGCCCAGCATCTCCGCCAGGTCGGCCTCGTGCGCGAGCCCCGCGTGGATGAGCTCCCTGTCCCGGGGCGTCGGGTCCTTCAGCTTCACCAACGTGTCCACGTAGAAGCGGTAGCCCTGGTCGGTGGGAACACGCCCGGCGGAGGTGTGGGGCTTCTCCAGGAAGCCCAGCTCCTCCAGGTCCGCCAGCACGTTGCGCATGGTGGCGGAGGACACCTCGAACCCCGGCCTGCGGGTGAGCTGCTGACTGCCTACCGGCCCGCCCGTGGAGATGTACTCCTGGACGACCGCCCGGAGGACTTCCTTCTCACGCTCACCCAGCTCTTCGGACATCCCTGGCGCTCACTCCGGAGCCACGGTGCGGCGGCACCTCCGCCCTGGCTCCCTGGGAAAGTCTAAGGAAGCGGCCCCGGGCATTCAATCCAGGAGCCGCCCTGTCCCTACGGGCGACCCGGCGCGACATTCCCGACGCCCACATTCCGGCCAGCCGGACGGCCGCCCCGACGCACGAGCGCGGTGCCCGCCACTGTACTGCTCCGAAAAGGACCCGGCTGTGAGGTGCGGCAATGCCCACATGGCCGGCGAAAATCGCCAACGATACAAGCCGCGCCGTGCTCGCCTCGCGTGCCGCGCCGCTCCCCGCTTCACAGCCAGCCCCCGTCAGCCTGCCCTCCGGAGACGTCCTCCCCGGTGGCCCCAAGCGCGGGTGGCTCATCGCCAGCCTCCTGTCCCTTTATATTATTTGGGGCTCCACCTATCTGGCCATCCGGTGGGCGCTGGAAGGCGGCATGCCGCCTTTCCAGATGTCAGGGGTGCGCTTCGTGCTCGCCGGCGCCCTGCTCTTCGCGGTGCTGTGGCTGCGCGGGGCGCCCATGCCCACGGCCCGTCAGTGGGGCGCCAGCGCGCTGGTGGGGCTGTTGCTGCTGGGCGTGGGCAACGGGGGGCTCGTCTTCGCGCAGCAGTCGGTGCCGTCGGGCGTGGCCGCGCTGGTGGTGGGCAGCCTTCCCTTGTGGACGGCGCTCTTCGGGGGACTCTTCGGCCAGTGGCCCGGGCGCGCGGAGCGCTGGGGACTGGCCGTCGGCTTCGGCGGCATCGTCCTGCTCAACCTGGGCGGTGACATGGGCGGCGGCCTGCTGCCGACGCTGGCGATGCTGGTGTCGCCCATGAGCTGGGCGCTGGGCTCGGTGTGGAGCCGCCGGCTGCCCATGCCACAGGGACTGATGTCCACCGCGGCGCAGATGCTGTGCGGTGGCGTCGTCATGCTGGGCTTCAGCCTGCTGATTGGGGAACGCCCCACCGTCATTCCCACGCCCAAGGCAGTGCTCGCGTTCTTCTACCTCGTCGTCTTCGGCTCGCTGGTGGGCTACAGCGCCTATGGCTACCTGCTGCGCAACGCGCGCCCGTCGCTGGCCACCAGCTACGCCTACGTCAACCCGGTGCTGGCGGTGTTCCTGGGCGGCCTGCTGGCGGGCGAGACGATGACGCCCACGGCCTGGCTGGCCATGGGCGCCATCCTGAGCGCGGTCGTGTTGCTGACGCGCAAGAAGTGACGCTCAGTTGACGAGCAGCACCTTGCCCACACCGCCCTGCTCCGCCAGCTTCTGCGCTTCCTTCACCTGCTCCAGCGGGAAGCGCTTGCTGACGGGGATGACCAGGTCGCCCTTGGCGACGGCCTGCCCCAGTTGCGTCAGGCGGCGCGAGTCCGGGTGCGAGAGGATGGCGCGCACGGTGATTTGCCGGCCCTTGGCCTCGGGAGGCTCACCCAGGACGCTGCCCAGGGTGCCTCCGGGCTTCACCTTCTCCAGCACGCGGGCCACCACCTGGCCGCCCACGGTGTCCGCCACCGCATCCAGCATGGGCAGCTTGGCGAACTCGTCCGCGACGTCGAGCGCGAAGACGCCGTCCACGCCCAGCTTCTGCGCCTCCGCTTTCTGGCTGGCGCGCACGCCGGCCAGCACCTTCGCGCCCCGGGCCTTCGCCGCGAAGACGGCGGCGCGGCCCACCGCCCCCAGCGCGCCGATGACGAGCACCGTGTCCCCCTTCTGGGGGTTCACCGCCTCTTCCATCAGTTGCACGCCGGTGAGCGTGACCAGGGGGAGCGCGGCGGCGTCCTTCAGGTCCATGGACTCGGGGACCTTCGCCCAGGACTCCACGGGCGCGACGACCTTCTCCGCGTAGCCGGCGTTCACCACGCCCATGACGCGGTCACCCGGCTTGAAGTCGCTGACGCCCGGGCCCACCTCCATGACCTCGCCGGCCACGTCCCGTCCGAGGATGGTGGGGAACTGCACGGGCATCACCGCCTTCATGTCCCCGCGTCGAATCTTCCAGTCCACGGGGTTGATGCCCGCGGCGGTGACACGGACCTTCACCTCGCCCGGACCCACCTTCGGCTCGGGCATGTCTTGAACGGCGAGCGCATCCACGTCTCCATAGGACTTGAGCACCACGGCTTTCATGAGCGCCTCCCAAAGCGAAAGAGCTGACGTCGCGCGAAGGGTAATCACCCATGGAGGCCGCCCACCTCGGCGCCTGCCCGGCCCTACCTCCCCCTTGCTGGAAGGGCAGCCGGCAGGCGCCAGGCAGGCGAGCATTACGAGGCACGGCCGCTCATGGCGCGCGTCCCTCGCCGAGCGCTGCACCGACGAGCAGCAAGAGCGTCGAGCCCAGCTCGCCGACGACGAGCAGCGCGACCCCTGGCCCCGTCACGAGGTTGCGCTGCGTGAACATCGTGCGCTCGGTCCGGCGAATACCGTGGAACGCGTACACCACGAGGGTCACGACGAAATAGAAGTACGCCGTCCAGAACGCGCCTCGGTTGAGCGTGGCAGAGAACGCGCTCGCTGCCGCGAGATGACCGAGCACCAACGTCGCGCTCGCGTAGAGGAGCGACGCGCGATGCAAGATGTCGACGTACATCGGGGCCCGCCGTTCGGGGCTGCGCACCATCGCGCGCCACTTCCAGACACCGGAAGCCATCCCCACCGCGAGCAAGGCGCCCGCGGCGAGGATGGAGGTTCCCTCTATCCTCATTCGCCGGGAATGACTTCGAGCCCGACGAGGATTCGACGGAGCTCCTCGACACGCTCTGCAGGGAGCGCCTGCAGGGGCGCGCGGAGCGGCCCGACAGACGTCCCCTGTAGCTCGAGCGCCGCCGAGATTGCACGCGGGAGGCCGTGAGCGACGATGAATTGCAGGAAAGGAAGCTGCCGATAGAAGCTCTGACGCGCTGCCGCGACGTCACCTCGCTGGATGGCGTCGTAGAGCTCGATGTTGAGCTTCGGGATGATGTTGGGCGCTGCGGTGCACCAACCGCGAGCACCGGCCACGAAGGCGGCCAACGCGAGCGGATTGCTCCCATTGTAGAACGCCACATCCTCTCCGCAGAGCTGGACGAGGCGGTGCATGCGGTTCACGTCGCCGGTGCTCTCCTTGACCATCGTGACGTTCGGGATCTTCAGCAGCCGCGAGATGACGTCGGGGCTCAGGTCGAGGCCACCCGTTGCGGGGTTGTTGTAGACCGCGATGGGGATGGCGATGCGCTTCGCCACCGTCTCGTAGTGGGTGATGATCTCCGCGTCGCTCAGCTTCCAGTAGCTCATCGGGATGATCATCACCGCGCTGGCACCGAGCTTCTCGGCGTGCTTCGCGTGGTGGACGGTGCGCTCGGTGGTGAGGCTCGAAACGCCGACGAGCGTGGGTACGCGCCCGGCGACCCGCTTGATGACGATTTCCGCAACCTGCTCCCGTTCGTCATCGGAGAGGTACGGCAGCACGCCGGTGCTGCCGAGCGGCGCGATGGCGTGGACACCCGCCTTCACCATGTCGTCAACGATCTTGCCGAGGAGCACCTCGTCGACACGTCCCTTCGACGTGAACGGCGTGATTGGGTACGCGACGATACCGCGAAGCAGCGCGCTCATCGTGCTCCCCCCGCCGCCTCGTGGCGCATCTCGATGTCGATGTAACGGTTCGCTGTCATGTGGGTCTCCAAGCCTGCCGTGCGCGTCGTTGCGCACGGTTCGTTCGTGTACCGGGCGGCTGGACCCTGAGCGACCCCCAGAAGAGAAAGAACGAAGGGTCCAGTGCTGCGTGCATGCGGCTCAAGCCAAGGCGTCCCCGTGCTTCTTCAGCACTCGGCGTGCGAAGTAGGCGAACGTGATTGCGCTGCGCGTGGGCCGCAAGATCCAGTCGTGCGCTTCCCTTCCCAGCTTCTCCGGTATGGGCTTGATGTCGCCCGCCGCAGAGGCGAGGAGCTGCAGGCGAGCCGCCCTCTCGAAGAGCTCGGCGAGCACGCACGCCTGCTCGATGCTATCGCCGGCCACCAGTTGACCGTGATGGGAGAGGACGAGCGCGCGCTTGGAGCCGAGCGCCTTGGAGATGATCTCCCCCTCCTCGTTGCCGACCGGCACCCCCGGCCAGTCTTTCAGGAAGGCGCAGTCATCGAAGAGGGGGCACATATCCATGTGCGAGACCTGCAGGGGGACCTCGAGCATGGAGAGCGCGACGATGTGCGTCGGGTGCGTGTGGATGATGCAGTTGACGTCGGGCCGCGCCTCGTAGACCCAGCTATGGAAGCGGTTCGCCGGGTTGGCCATCCCTTTGCCTTCGAGGACCTCGAGGTCGCTGTTGACGACCAGGAGGTTCGACGCGGTGATTTCGTCGAAGCCAAGGCCCAACTGCTGCGTGTAGTAGGTGCCGGGCTCCGTAGCGCGAGCGGTGATTTGCCCGGCCAACCCTGAGTCGTGGCCGCCCTCGAACAAGATCCGGCAGGTCAGCGCCAGCTTCTGACGCACGGTCCAGTCACTCTGGCCGAAGGTGGTGTCCATCTGCTTCTTCGCTTTTCCGACCAGCTCCTCCTTCGTCTGCGTAAAGGTCTTCGACATCTCAGCTCCTCGTTCGTGTTGGTGGGCGTCGCTACGCAACACGGGTGTAAGGGCATGCTGGCCCCCGTGCATCATCCAGAACAGAAACGACTACGGGGCCAGTTGGCCGAGCCCAGGGACGGTGCTCCCGAGGACATTCGCGACCGCGAGGACCGCGCCGACGAGGGCGCGCGTCGCGGTGCGCGGCGGAGAAATATCGAAGTGGGGACATTCCTCCCGGGACGTCGAGGGCGACTGCGGACCGCCCATCACGACGAGCAACTCGATGTCATCCACGGAGCGCGAGGAATCCGTGGGCTACCATGAGTCCCCCGGCCATTTTCTCTCCACGCGCCATTGGACACGCGACCGTGGCAGCGTGGGAGCATCTCCCTAGAAAAGCGCGGCCATTCGCCGGTGCATCAGTCCATCTTCGTTCACACTTCGCAGGAAACCTCCGTGTCCCAAGCCTTGCTCGAAGCCATTGCCCGCGGTGATGCCGCCGCGGTCCGCTCCCTCGCCGCCACCGCGGACCACACCCTCCGCGACGAATTCGGACGTCCAGCGCTCAGCGCGGCGGCGTCACGGGCGGGCACCGCGGATGTCGAAGTCCTCCGGGCCCTGCTGGACACGGGCGCCGACGTAAACGCGGTGCAAGGGGAGGACAGCGACGAGGAGACGGGCTGGACGGCGCTGCACCACGTCTGCCTCCAGGGTACGTTTCCGGATGCCATCCATGCGGCGCGGCTGCTGCTTGAGCGCGGCGCCACCCCGAATGGCAACGCCAGGGATGGCGGCTTCTCTCCACTCTTCTTCGCGCTGAAGACGCACCACCTGGGCATCGCGGAAGCGCTGCTGAAGGCGGGGGCCGACGCCAACGCCCCGTTCAAGACGGGCAGGCCGGTGCACTCGCTCATCCACTTCTATCGTGAGCGCAAGATGGGGAACTATCAGCCGGGCGCGGTCGAAGCGATGGCGATCGACGCCGTCAAGCTGCTGCTCGCGCACGGCGCCGACGCGACGGCACGCGACGAGCAGGGTGAGTCCGCGCTGGCGAAGGCACTTCTCCACAAGTTGCCGGCGGAGTTCATCCTGGCGCTGGTCTCCGCGGGGGCGCCGTTGGATGAGCGCGTGGACCTGGGCAAGAAGCCGGCGACGCTCCTCGTCTCGCCAGCGGCCATGGCGATTGGCCTGGGCCAACCCGTGGAGGTGCTCGTGGCCATGCTGAAGCGAGGCATCGACACGGCGCAGCCCACGGAGCCCGACGCGCAGAACCTGCTGCACTACGCCGCGATGAAGCGCGACGACGCGGTGCAGAGCATCCTTCAGCTTCGGCCCGAGCAGGACGTCAACCCACGGGACGACAGCGGCGCCACGGCGCTGTTCCTCGCCGCCTGGAAGGGGCTGAGCGCGAGCGTCTCGGCGCTGCTCGGACGGGGAGCAAACCCAGACCTGGCGGACGAGGGCGGCAACACGCCGCTGCACACCGCGGCCCGCAACGGACACGCCGAGGTCATCGAGTTGCTGCTGACGGGCGGTGCCGATGCGCGGCTGCGCAACGCGGCCGGTGAGAGCGCGGCGGACCGTGCCCGCCAGCAAGGCCACACGAAGCTGGCGGAGCGGCTGAGCTGAGCCTCTCCCCTCCAGCCAGGCCCTGAGCGCGAAAGGCGCCGGAGCGTCACGGAGGCAGCCCCCGACGCCCTTCCGCTGCACGGACGCCGGGATACTTCGCGTGGGACGCGCTCAGTTGGTGGAGCGCGTCGCCGCGTCCGGATGCACGCCGCCGGTAGGCGCCTCCGTCTCGCGCGGCAGCCAGACGTGGAAGGTGGACCCCTCCCCCGCCACGCCCGGAGACTCCACCCAGATACGGCCGCCGTGCTGCTCCACGATGCCCTGGCTGATGGTGAGCCCCAGGCCCAGGCCGCCGTACTTGCTGCCGTGCGCGCGGCCGAAGCGCTCGAAGATGAGCGCCTGCTTCTCCTTGGGGATTCCCACGCCGGTGTCCGTCACCGACAGGTGGACGCCCTCGTCGCGCTCCCCCTGCACCCGCACCCACACGGGCCCGCCCTCGGGCGAGTAGCGCAGCGCATTGGACAGCAGGTTCGTGAGCACCTGGTCCAACCGGCCCCGGTCCCACGTCCCCTCGAGCTGCTCCGACGCCTCGACGTGGATTTCATGGCCTTGCGACAGCACCGCCATGCGGTCCCGCGTCTCGTGCACCAGATGGCTCAGGTCGAACCGCTCCAGCTCCAACGACAGGCGCCCCGCCTGGAGCCGGCTGATGTCCAGCAGGTCCTCCACCAGCTTGGCCATCCGGTCGATTTGCCGGTTGATGATTTTGAGCGACTTGCCCGGCCCGGCCTCTGTCTCACCACCCAGCTTCAGCAGCGCCAGGTGCGCGTGGCCCTTGGCCGCGGCCAGCGGCGTACGCAGCTCGTGGCTGGCCGCCGCGAGGAAGGAATCCTTCGCCTCGCTGGCCAGCCGCAGCGCCGTCTCCGCCCGCTGCCGCTCGGTGATGTCGCGCGCCACGGAGATGAAGCGCCCGGGACCGCCGTCCGCCGCCACGTACTGGAGCACCACCTCCACCGGCACCTCCGAGCCATCCCGCCGGCGGTGGCTGGTGGAGTACGTCTGGCTGGGCAACGTGCCGCTCACCAGCGGCGCCAGCAGCTTGCGGAAGCCGGCCTCGTCGAAGGCGCTCTCCACCTCCAGCACCGACAGGCCCACCAGCTCCTCGGTGCTGCTGGCCAGTTGCTTGGCCGCGCCCGCGTTGGCGTAGGTGAGCGTCAGCGAGTCCGGGGAGAACATGAGGACGCAGTCCAGCGTCGCGTCCAGCGTCGCCTTGAAGCGCCCCAGCGCCTCCTCCGCCCGGCGCTTGTCGTCGATGTCCGTGGCCACGGCAATCCAGCCGGCCAGCAGGCCATTCTCGTCCCGCTCCGGCACCGCGCGCGCCAGGTGCCAGCGGTACACGCCGTCGAAGCGGCGCAGGCGGAACTCGCGCTCCACGCGCTGTCCCATGCGGATGGCCTGCGTCCACACGGCGCGCATGGCCTCGCGGTCCGCCGGGTGGACGAACTCCAGGAAGGTGTTGAGTGACAGCGGCTGGTCCACCTGGATGCCGGTGTAGTCCCGTGAGGCGCGGTTGGCGTAGGTGAAGCTGCCGTCCGAGCGCGCCGCCCACATCACCTCCGGCAAGGACTCCGTGAGCCGCAGGTGGCGCAGCTCGCTCTGCCGCTCCAGCGCCTCGCGCTCGCGCTGCCGGAGCAGCGCCGCCTGCCGCTGAATCTGCTGCTCCTTGAGGAACAGGTCCACGAAGACGCTGACCTTGGAGCGGAGGATTTCCGGATCGAACGGCTTGAGCAGGTAGTCCACCGCGCCGTGCGCATAGCCCTTGAAGACGTGGGCCGCGTCGCGGCTGAGCGCGGTGAGGAAGATGATGGGGATGGTGCGCGTGCGCTCGCGCTGCTTGATGAGCGTGGCCGTCTGGAAGCCGTCCAGCCCCGGCATCTGCACGTCCATCAGGATGACGGCGAAGTCGCGCTGAAGCAGGAACTTGAGGGCCTCCTCACCGCTGGTGGCCTTCACCAACTCCTGCCCGAGCGGCTCGAGAATGGCCTCGAGCGCGAGCAGGTTGGACGGATGGTCGTCCACCATCAGGATGCTCGCCCGGGGCTGGGAAGCCCTTTCCTGATTGCGGTCCGCGGAGATGTGTTCGCTAGGCGTCATTGAAGTCGGCGGATGAATCTGCCCCGGTCCCACCTGTTCTCAAGGTGGAAGAGGCTAGGCGTCCCCTCGACCGGACCCAAGCCCGGAAGAGAGGCGCCGTACGGTAACCATCACTCAGCGAATCAAGCCGTCACCCACAGACGGATGAGCTCCAGAAGCTTGTCGGTGTCCACCGGCTTGGGCAGGTAGTCGCTCGCGCCGGCCGCCATGCACTTCTCCCGGTCGTCCTTCAGCGCCTTCGCCGTCACCGCGATGATGGGGAGGCTGGAGTACTTGAGGTCCTTGCGGATGGCCCGCATGGTCTCATAGCCGTCCATCTCCGGCATCATCACGTCCATGAGGACGATGTCGACGTCGCGGTGCTGTTCGAGCATCTCGATGGCCGCGCGCCCGTTCTCCGCGAACACCACCTGCATGCCGTGGTTCTCCAGCACGCTGGTGAGCGCGAAGATGTTGCGCATGTCGTCATCCACCACCAGGACCTTCTTGGCGGACAGCTCCGCGTCCTTCTCGCTGCGCTGCGCCAGGGCGGCGCGGGCGCGAGGCGGCAGGTTCTGGTCCAACCGGTGGAGGAACAACGCCGTGTCGCTGAGCAGCTGCTCCGGACTCTTCGTCCCGCTCTTGAGGATGACACTGCCGGTGTAGCGGCGCAGCCGGGCCTCGTCCTTGGGCGTCAGCTCCTTGCCGGTGTAGATGACGATGGGCAGGTCTCGGAAGCGGTTCTGTGTCTTGACCTCCTCCACCAGCCGGATGCCGTCGGTGTCGGGCAGCATCAGGTCGATGACGACGCAGTCGAACTCGCCCGTCTCCAGGTTCTGGAGCACCTCCTCGCCGGTGGCCACGGCCGTCACCTCGACATCGCCGCCTTCGCTGAGCAGCTTCACCAGGCTGTCGCGCTGGACGTCGTCGTCCTCCACCAGCAGCAGCCGGCGCTCCTTGCGCTCCAGGAAGCTGGCCAGCTGGTTGAACACCCGCTCCAGGCCCTCCTTGCTGACGGGCTTGGTGAGGTAACCGAAGGCGCCCTGTGAGTTGCCCTGGTTCTTGTCCATGACGCTGATGACGTGCACGGGGATGTGGCGCGTGCGCGGGTTGCGCTTGAGCCGGTCCAGCACGCTCCAGCCGTCCACCACGGGGAGCTGGATGTCCAGGGTGATGGCGTGCGGCTGGAACTCGTTGGCCATGGACAGGCCGGTGTCGCCGCGCGTGGCCACCAGGGCCTTGAAGCCCTTCTCCCGCGCCATCTGCACCATGATGCGGGCGAACTTCACGTCGTCCTCGATGAGCAGCAGGACGCGGTCCCCTTCGCGGATGTGGTCGCGGTCATCCTCCACGGCGACGGGCGTCAGCAGCGACTCGATGGGCGGCGGCAGCGCCGCGTCCAGCACGTGGCCGCTGTCCACCACCGGCGGCGCGGGAGGCGGCTCCGCGCGCGGCGACTCCGGCACCGGAGGAGGCGGCAGCCGGGGCGGAGGCTCGTACGGGGACGGAATGGACGGCAGGCCCTCCTCCTCCGGACTGATGTACTCGGGCGGCAGGTAGAGGGTGAAGGTGCTGCCGCGGCCGGGCTCGCTGGTCACCTGGATTTCGCCGCCCAACAGCTTGGCGATTTCGCGGCTGATGGACAGGCCCAGGCCCGTGCCGCCGTACTTGCGCGCGGTGGAGCCGTCCGCCTGCTGGAACGCCTCGAAGATGAGGCGCTGCTTGTCCCGCGCGATGCCAATGCCCGTGTCCGACACCGCGAAGCCGAGCACGTACCGCGAGCGCCGCAGAATCTCGTGGTCGAAGTGCGTGCCGACCTCGGCCAGCTTCACCTTCAACTGGACGCTGCCCTCGTCGGTGAACTTGAAGGCGTTGGACAGCAGGTTCTTCAGCACCTGCTGGAGCCGCTGCGGGTCGGTGCGGATGTGGCGTGGCGCGCCGGGCCCCACCTCCACGGTGAAGGACAGGCCCTTCTGCTCCGCGACAGGGAGGAAGCTGCGCTCGATGAACTGATTGAGCTCCGTGAGGACGATGTCCCGCGGCTCCACCTGCATCTTCCCGGCCTCCACCTTGGACAGGTCGAGGATTTCGTTGATGAGGCTGAGCAGGTCTCCGCCGGAAGCGTAGATGGTGTTCGCGTACTCCACCTGCTTGGTGCTGAGGTTGCCGTCCTTGTTGTCGGACAGCAGCTTGGCCAGGATGAGCAGCGAGTTGAGCGGCGTGCGCAGCTCGTGGCTCATGTTGGCCAGGAACTCGCTCTTGTACTTGGAGATGACGGTGAGCTGCTCGGCCTTCTCCTCCAGGCTGACGCGGGCACGCTCCACCTCGTTGTTCTTCTCCTCGACGCGGCGGTTCTGCTCCTCCAGCAGCGTCGCCTTCTCCTCCAGCTCGATGTTGCTGCGCTTGAGGGCCTCCTGCTGCTGCGTCAGCTCCTTGGACTGGCTCTGGAGCTCCTGCGTCAGGTCCTGCGACTGGAGCAGCAACTGCTCCGTGCGCATGTTGGCGATGATCATGTTCAGCACCACGCCAATGGTCTCCGTGAGCTGATCCAGGAAGATTTGGTGGATGGCGCTGAACGCGTGGAAGGAGGCCAGCTCGATGACGGCCTTCACCTCGCCCTCGAAGAGGACGGGCAGGACGATGATGTTGAGCGGCGCGGCCTCGCCCAGCCCGGAGGAGATGGTGATGTAGTCCTCTGGCACCTGGGTGAGCAGGATGGTCTTCCGCTCCAGGGCGCACTGGCCGACCAGTCCCTCACCGAAGCGGAACCGGTTGGCGATGTGCTTGCGCTCCCGGTACGCGTAGGTGCTGGTGAGCTTGAGCAGCGGCGTGCCGGCCTCGGCGCCGTCCACCAGGAAGAAGGCACCGTGGTGCGCGGAGACCAGCGGCGTCAGCTCGCTCATGATGAGGCGGCTGACGGCGTCCAGGCTCTTCTGGCCCTGCATCATGCCGCTGAACTTCGCCAGGTTCGTCTTGAGCCAGTCCTGCTCCTGGTTCTTCTGCGTCGTCTCACGCAGGTTGACAATCATCTGGTTGATGTTGTCCTTCAGCGCGGCGACCTCGCCCTCCGCCACGACGGTGATGCTGCGCGTGAGGTCACCCTTCGTCACCGCGGTGGCCACGTCGGAGATGGCGCGCAGCTGGCTCGTCAACGTGCCGGCCAGCTGGTTCACGTTGTCGGTCAGTTGCCGCCACGTGCCACGCGCACCGGGCACGCGGGCCTGGCCGCCCAGCTTCCCTTCGATACCCACCTCGCGGGCCACCGTCGTCACCTGGTCGGCGAAGGTGCCCAGCGTGTCCGTCATGTTGTTGATGGTCTCCGCCAGTGCGGCGACCTCGCCCTTCGCCTCCACGGCCAGCTTCTGCGTCAGGTCGCCGTTGGCCACCGCCGTCACGACCTTGACGATGCCGCGCACCTGCGTGGTGAGGTTGGAGGCCATGAAGTTCACGTTGTCCGTGAGGTCCTTCCACGTCCCCGCGACGCCTGGCACGCGGGCCTGACCGCCCAGCTTCCCTTCGACGCCCACCTCGCGGGCCACCGTGGACACCTGCTCGGCGAAGGTGCCCAGCGTGTCCGTCATGTTGTTGATGGTCTCCGCCAGCGCGGCGACCTCGCCCTTCGCCTCCACGGCCAGCTTCTGCTTCAAATCGCCGTTGGCGACGGCCGTCACGACCTTGACGATGCCGCGCACCTGCGTGGTGAGGTTGCGGGCCATGAAGTTCACGTTGTCCGTGAGGTCCTTCCACACGCCGGACACGCCGCGCACTTCGGCCTGACCGCCCAGCTTGCCCTCGGTGCCGACCTCGCGAGCGACGCGCGTCACCTCCGCGGAGAAGCTGTTGAGCTGGTCCACCATGATGTTGATGGTGTCCTTCAGCTCCAGGATTTCGCCCTTGGCGTCGACCGTAATCTTCTTGGACAGGTCGCCATTGGCCACCGCCGTGGTCACCAGCGCGATGTTTCGCACCTGCGCGGTGAGGTTGGAGGCCATGCTGTTCACGTTGTCCGTGAGGTCCTTCCACGTCCCGGCGACGCCGGGCACCGCGGCCTGGCCGCCCAGCTTGCCGTCCGTCCCCACTTCCTTCGCGACGCGCGTCACCTCGGCGGCGAAGGCGCGGAGCTGGTCCACCATCGTGTTGATGGTGCTCTTGAGCTCCAGGATTTCGCCCCGGGCCTCCACGGAGATTTTCTGTGACAGGTCGCCGTTGGCGACGGCCGTCGTCACCTTCGCGATGTTTCGCACCTGGTCCGTGAGGTTTCCGGCCAGCACGTTCACGTTGTCCGTGAGGTCCTTCCAGGTGCCGGCGACGCCGGGCACCGCGGCCTGACCGCCCAGCTTCCCTTCGGTGCCGACTTCCTTCGCGACGCGTGTCACCTCGGAGGCGAAGGCACGGAGCTGGTCCACCATGGTGTTGATGGTGTTCTTGAGCTCCAGCACCTCGCCCTTCACGGAGACGGTGATTTTCTGCGACAGGTCGCCGTTGGCGACGGCCGTCGTCACCTTGGCGATGTTCCGCACCTGGTCCGTGAGGTTTCCGGCCAGCACGTTCACGTTGTCCGTGAGGTCCTTCCACACGCCGGACAGGTCCTTCACGTCGGCCTGACCGCCCAGCTTGCCCTCGGTACCGACTTCCTTCGCGACGCGCGTCACCTCGGCGGCGAAGGCGCGCAGTTGGTCCACCATGGTGTTGATGGTGCTCTTGAGCTCCAGCACCTCGCCCTTGGCGTCGACCGTGATTTTCTTGGACAGGTCACCATTGGCCACGGCCGTGGTGACTTCAGCGATGTTTCGCACCTGCGCCGTGAGGTTGTTGGCGAGCAGGTTCACGTTGTTGGTGAGGTCCTTCCACGTGCCCGCCACGCCCGGTACTTCCGCCTGGGCGCCCAGCTTGCCTTCCACGCCCACCGTGCGCGCCACGTCCGTCACCTGCTGCGCGAAGATGGACAGCGTCTGCGTCATCGCGTTGATGGTGTCCGCGAGCGCGGCAATCTCGCCCTTGGCATCCATTGTCAGCTTCTGGTTCAGGTCGCCGTTGGCCACCGCCGTCACCACGCGCACGATGCCGCGCACCTGCGTGGTGAGGTTGACGGCCATGAAGTTCACGTTGTCCGTGAGGTCCTTCCACACGCCGGACACGCCGCGCACTTCGGCCTGACCGCCCAGCTTCCCTTCGGTGCCGACTTCCTTCGCGACGCGCGTCACCTCGGCGGCGAAGCTGTTGAGCTGGTCCACCATGGTGTTGATGGTGCTCTTGAGCTCCAGCACCTCGCCCTTGGCGTCGACGGTAATCTTGCGAGACAGGTCACCCTTGGCCACCGCAGTGGTGACTTCAGCGATGTTGCGGACCTGGTCGGTGAGGTTGTTGGCGAGCAGGTTCACGTTGTTGGTGAGGTCCTTCCACGTGCCCGCCACGCCCGGCACCACCGCCTGGGCGCCCAGCTTGCCTTCCACGCCCACCGTGCGCGCCACGTCCGTCACCTGCTGCGCGAAGATGGACAGCGTCTGCGTCATCGCGTTGATGGTGTCGGCCAGCTCGGCCACCTCACCCTTGGCCTCCATCTTCAGGCGCTGGGTGAGGTCACCGTTGGCCACCGCCGTCACCACCTTGGCGATGCCGCGCACCTGGGTGGTGAGGTTCACGGCCATGACGTTCACGTTGTCCGTGAGGTCCTTCCAGGTGCCGGACACACCGCGCACCTCGGCCTGGCCACCCAGCTTGCCGTGGGTGCCGACCTCGCGCGCCACGCGCGTCACTTCCGAGGCGAAGCTGTTGAGCTGGTCCACCATGGTGTTGATGGTGTTCTTCAGCTCCAGGATTTCGCCGCGCGCGTCGACCGTAATCTTCTTGGACAGGTCGCCATTGGCCACCGACGTCGTCACCAGCGCGATGTTGCGTACCTGCGTGGTGAGGTTGGAGGCCATGTAGTTCACGTTGTCCGTGAGGTCCTTCCACACGCCGCCCACGCCCTTCACGTCGGCCTGGCCGCCCAGCTTGCCGTCGGTGCCCACCTCGCGGGCGACGCGCGTCACCTCGGAGGCAAAGGCGCGGAGCTGGTCCACCATGGTGTTGATGGTGTCCTTGAGCTCCAGCACCTCGCCGCGCACGTCGACGGTGATTTTCTTGGACAGGTCGCCCTTGGCGACGGCCGTCGTCACCTCGCCGATGTTGCGCACCTGGGCCGTGAGGTTGTTGGCCATCAGGTTCACGTTGTCCGTGAGGTCCTTCCACGTCCCGGCGGCGCCGGGCACCTGGGCCTGGGCGCCCAGCTTTCCTTCCACCCCCACCGTGCGCGCGACGCTGGTCACCTGCTGCGCGAAGACGTTGAGGGTGTCCGTCATCGCGTTGAGCGTGGCGCCCAGCGCGGCAATCTCACCCTGCGACGGCACCATCAGCTTCTGGGTGAGGTCGCCGTTGGCGACGGCCGTCACCACCTTCACGATGCCCCGCACCTGCGTGGTGAGGTTGGAGGCCATGAAGTTCACGTTGTCCGTGAGGTCCTTCCACGTGCCGGACACGCCGGGCACCGCGGCCTGACCGCCCAGCTTCCCTTCGGTGCCGACTTCACGCGCCACGCGCGTCACTTCGGAGGCGAAGCCGTTGAGCTGGTCCACCATCGTGTTGATGGTGCTCTTGAGTTCGAAGACCTCGCCGCGCGCGTCCACGGTGATTTTCTTGGACAGGTCGCCGTTGGCCACCGCCGTGGACACCTCGGCGATGTTGCGCACCTGGGCCGTGAGGTTGTTGGCCATCAGGTTCACGTTGTCCGTGAGGTCCTTCCACACGCCGGACACGCCGCGCACTTCGGCCTGACCGCCCAGCTTGCCGTCGCTGCCCACCTCGCGCGCCACGCGCGTCACCTCGGCGGCGAACGAGTTGAGCTGGTCCAGCATCGCGTTGACGGTGGTGCCGATGCGGAGGAACTCGCCCTTGACGGGCTGGCCATCAATCTCCAACGCCATCTTCTGGGTGAGGTCGCCCTGCGCCACGGCCACCAGCACGCGCGCCACCTCCGTGGTGGGCTGCACCAGGTCGCCGATGAGCGAATTGATGGAGTTGATGCTGTGGGCCCAGTCGCCGCGCACGTCGCCCAGTGACACGCGCTCGCCCATGCGGCCCTCGCGGCCGACCACACGCTCCACGCGGACCACTTCCTGCGTCAGGGTGGCGTTGAGGGACACCACGGCGTTGAAGGCAGTGGCAATCTCCTCCATCACCGGATCGGCGTCCCCGCCAGGCAGCCGCACGGAGAAGTCTCCGCCGTGCACCGAACGAAGCGCGGCGAGCAGGGGCTGCAGCGGATGGCCGCCGCGTCCCTGGCCACGCGGGGTGGACGCGCGAGCGCCACGGCCCCGGCCGTTGCGGCGGGCGGGCTTCGGCGCCGCCACTTCGAGGTCGGCTGGAGAGGTGGAGCGGGTTCGTCCTCGGTCACCGCGCAAGCGGTTGGCCGCGGGGTGCTCGGAAGGGGCCACCTCGCGGGTGGGCGCCTCCGGTCGGGAAGTGCCGTTCCCCGAAGGCTTGCGCGCGGAGGCACGCTTTCGGCCGTTGGATGGGGACTGGGGAACCTTGGTGTCGTCCACGCGAGAAACCTCTGATCGGGATGAACGCTGCTGGCTGCGCTGAGCGGCGCCCGGGCTGGCGCGAATCTCCAGGGAGTTCGCGGGCTTGTCGATTCAATGCAGGTCCCGCGGAACCCTGAGCGTTCACCAATGAACGCAGTGATTCAGAGGCCCGGACCGCCCGTGAAAGGCACCCGGCGCCGCACCTCCTACCAACATCTCAGGGGGCAGGGGCCGTGCACGGAAATCCGTCGCAGCCGTGCACATAGAGGGGCCGTCCGAGGAGCCTCCGAGCAGGCTCCCCTGGCGGGCGCTGCGCCGGCTCGTACCTTGCGGTCTGGAGATCCACGACGAAAGCCTGCTCGTCCCCCTGGGCGCAGGCGATCAGGACGCGCTCCGGGCGCTCGAGCCACCACAAACCCGCTACTTCACACGGCAACTCCACGGGGAGCGGAGTGAGGGTTCGCGCTTCGTAGAAGCGGAGCGAGGCCTCGTCGAGCACGGCGGCGAAGGTGCCCTCCGCTCCCACGGACAGCCGTGCTTCCGCCCCGGATACCGGCACCTGTCCCAGCACCGCTCCGTCAGGCGCCACCGAGACGAGCTGCCCCTCCGCGTCGAGCGCCAGCACCCCGTCCCCATGGCTGACGAGTGATACTGGGGAGAAGTCGCCCATGCGCATGGGCTCGGCACCGTCGTCGCGCCAGAGCTGTCCGGCCTGCGACCACCAGAGGCGATTCTCCCGGTCGAAGGTGACGGCGCGTACGCCCGCCAGGGGGAACCGCTGGGAGCCCTCCGGCAGGGAACAGACCGCCATGGCCTGGGCGCCGTAGACGGCGGCGCGCGAGGCATCCGGCGAGACGGCCCAGCCCAGCAGGGGGCGTTGCAGGAGACGGGCGAGACAGTGGTTCAGCGCGCCGAAGTGCGGATCCGAGGTGGGCGCGGAGATGAGGTAGGGCAGGCTGGTGGTGGCGACGTAGATGAGCAACCCGAGCGCGGCGGCGGTGGCCATGGTGAGCGGCCATGGGCCGGCTCGGCGCAGGCGCGCCTCCTTCGCGGAGGCGCGCGCCGCCTTGCCTCCTGACACCGGACTCTCGCGTCCACTCACGGCGGCTCCTCGCGGCGGTGTTCCTGACCTTGCCGGGTGGCGGTATCAACAGCGGCCCGGCGCCACGTCCCAGTTCGTTTCCCCACGACAGCACAGAACGGGGCCGAAGGGTGGCCGTGCCATGCTGTTCTGGAGGGGAGACAACGCCCGCATGGTGGGGGAGAAGGCGCTGCGAATCGTGGGAGTCGCCCTGGCCGCGTTGCTGACGGCCGGTGCGGCGGAGAATCCACGGAGTGCCATTCTGGGCACGGTCATCGATGCCCAGTCACGGCAGCCCCTCGCGGAGGTGGTCGTGACGGCGAGCCTGTCCGCGCAGGGCGGTGAGCGCATCGCCGTGACCCAGCCCGACGGAAGGTATCGGATTCCCGACCTGCCCCCGGGCGACTACACGCTCCGCTTCGAGCGCGAGCTGTTCGAGCCCTACTCCCTCCCCCTCTCCGTCAGTGAAGGGCGCGCCTTACGCGTCAACGTCGAGCTCCAGCCGGCGGAGCCAGGAGAGACCGTTGGATTGTTCTGCGGAGGCCCAACTGTCGACACGAGCAGTTCGACACTTCGGTTCATCCAGTGGCGAGAAGGCGCCTCGCGCGTTCCGGTCAGCCGCCCAACGAAGTGGGCTGGTGCCATGCGCACCTCGGACAGCCTCGCGGAGTGGGCCCCCGGCACGGTGGACAGAGTGGACGGACGGTCCTTCAGCGGTGCCACTCCCTTTGAAAACGAATACCTGCTGGATGGGCTTTCGACTCGCGATCCGACCACGGGCCGCAACCTGCTCCCGCTGAGCCAGGAACTGGTCAGCGACATCAGCGTGCTCACCGGCGGATACCTGCCGGAGTACGGACGTACCACGGGCGGTATCATCGACCTGAAGCCAGTGGTCATCTCCCATGAGCTGCATGGTGAGGTCTTCGCGAACTGGGCACCGGGCGCGCTGGAAGGGGCATGGAGGCCCGCGACAGGCCCCCGCCCCGCCGTCTCCTCGGACGGCGCGCTCCGTCACCTGGGGGATTTCGGCGGGACACTGGGCGGACCGCTGCTCAAGGACCGGCTCTGGTTCTTCGCGGGCATCGTCCCCGCGCTCAGCCGCGTCGAACAGGACGCCGGCTTCATGGACCAGCGCAGCCTCCAGGCACTGGCCAGGCTGACGTATGCCCTCAAACACAGACATTGGACATCGCTGACGGTTGTCACCGCTCCCGCGTTGATGCGGGGGATGGAAGGCGCGCAGGCTCCGTGGGCGGTGGACAGCGACACGGTCATGACCGTGCTCGCCTACAACGCCATGGTCCTCGACGGTCGCGTCACGCTCGATGCCAAGGCGAGTTGGCTGGGCCACGATGTCACCCGCCTGTCGCCTGTTGGCCCTGCGAGCGTCGACACGGACCGATTCCAGGCGAAGACGCAGGCTTCCTATTGGCTGAAGGCCCTGGGACACCATGCGCTGGCAACGGGCCTGGAGCTCGAACATGTCGTCCAACGCCCATCGCAGGCCGCCGACATCACCAGCAGCCACTTGAGCGGGTTCGTGCAGGACCGATGGACCTTGAGCGACCGGCTCACGGTGAATGGAGGTCTTCGCTACGACGCGCAGTTCCTCGATGCGGACGTGCGTGGGAACATGACGCATCACCAGCTCTCACCGCGATTCGGGCTCGTCTTCGACCCCGGTGGGAACGGCCGGATGAAGCTGTTCGCGCACGCCGCGAAGTATCAGGGGATGGTTCCCCTGGGGTTGCTCACGCCGGACGCGCGCATCGCTTCGCGGCTCGGCCCGACGTCGTCTTCCGAGTTCGTCGCGGGCGCGGAGCATGAGCTCTCGCTGTTCGCGAAGGCGGGTGTGACCTACACGCGCCGCCGCCTGGATGATGCGCTCGCGACCACTGCGGACGACGGGGCGGGCGGGTTCCTCATCGTCAATCCCGGCGCGGGCCCTGCTGCCAGCTTGCCGAAGGCAACGCGCACCTATGATGCCGTCACGGTGGAGCTTGGCCGCAGCTTCTGGGACGGCTGGCAGGCCCAGCTCCGTTACACATGGTCTCGGCTCCATGGGAACTACACAGGCCCCTTCGGCACGGATGGCGGACGGCCGCTGTCACAGTCGCGATTGCTCGCAGCGGACCGGCCCCATGTCTTCAAGGCCTTTGCATCCAAGGATTTCACGCTCACGCGGAGGCTCACGCTCAACGCGGGCCTCGCCTACCTGGGCGCCGCTGGGGCACCGCCCGAAGCGGGCAGCATGCGGACGTCGTGGGTACACACCATCGATGCCCAACTGAGCGCGCGCTACGGCACTGCCGACCAGCACATCGTGACGCTGAGCATCGACGCGTTCAATGTGCTCAATTCACAAACTGTTCTCCGAGAGGAGACGTTGCTGCCCTTGCGGTACCAGACGCCACGACAGCTCCGCCTCGGGGTTCGCTACGCCTTCTGAGGCAGACCTCCTCCGGCCGAGGGTGCCGGCTGCTGTTCGGAAATGTCGGGACTTTTGAGCGGCGAATGTCCCGACATTTCCGAACAGCAAGCTCTGAAGCCCGTCCAGGGCCGGGCTCGCCACGCGCTCATTCGTTTGGGCGCCGGAGTCCCCATGGGAATGCGGCCAGGACAGAGGCAGCGGTGCTCACGGGTGGCATCGCTGGCCTGAAGGTTGCTCATGCGCCTGGGCCATGCGCTGGAGACGGGCTTTCAAGGTGATGTTGTGGCTGTTGAGCCTCGGGCTTGTGGTGCCGCTGGCCACTGTGGAGTGCGTCTACCAGGCCATGCTCGCGCGGGTGCCCTCCCTTCCCAAAAGGTGAAGGGCCCGTCGCCCCCGGCATCCTGGAATCAGGTGCGGTGGGCGCAGAGCGAACACACGTCGGCGCTTCGCGTGCAACCGGTCTGGCCGACCACCCTCCTCTTCACCTTGATGAAGGTCACGCTGAGTCGCCCCGCGGCAGGAGGAATGCGCGACACCATGCCTCATGGGTTCAGGCTTTCCGGCAGTGTGGCTCACACATGGTCACGCATTCAGGAAGGAGCTGGCGAAAGGCGGATACGCGTCTTTGAAACCCTTGCCCTGACCATCTGGCTCACCCGAAATTGGACCGCGGAGGAGCTGCTTGCTTTCGAAGCGAGGCACCTCTGGTTGGGTCGTGACCTTATCGGCGCACATGCCGCCGCACCCGTGCTGCTGCGCAAGGAGTGGGTACGGCTCGATGCGACAGACGCAGCGTTGCTCCTCGCCATTGCCGAGAACCCTCGCGACGCCGGCTGCGCTCCAGACCGAGTTCGACAGCGGCGAGACAGGCTGCTGGGACACCTGTCCGACGCTGGCGTCGTCAGTGCGGCTGAAGCTGAAGCAGTGCGCACGTCGCCACCGGCACTGAGATCCCCCGCTCGTGAGCCGTCATGTCCCCGGCGCTGAGAAGCCCGTCGGGTGGACTCGACGGTGGATTCCTGACGCCGACGATCCCTACATGCGGCCATCCTCCTGGCTGTTCGCCTGTTCCCGCGCTTGCCGCCTCGCTCCCGGACCTCACCTTTGCGAGGCAAAGGGAAAGGAACCGACCATGCGACGCGCCATCACCCATGCCGCCCTGACCTTCAGCCTCCTCACGTCGTCGGCCGGTCTCGCCCAATCAGCGGGCAGTGGCTCGGCCGGAGGCACGGCGTCTGGCGGAGCGCCGGGCATCGTCCAACCACAGGACGCCTATGAACCAGGCAACTTCTCGCCTCCGCCGCAAACGGCTCCCGGCGATTCGGGAAGAAACTCAATGGACACGATTGAGACCAACACTGGCGCGGAGCCCGTTGCCGCGCCACCGGCGGGCGCGACACGCGGGTACACCCCACAACCGGGTATTGGCGGCAGCGGACAACCTGACACATCCACGAACGCCGCCGACGGCACCTGGGGAACTGGATTGAACGTTCCTTCCACGAGCACGACCGGCACAGGTGGGTCGGGCATGAGTGGCACCGGTGGAACGGGCACGACCAGCGGAAGCACGAACACGGCAGGCGCGAACCCCAGCGTTAGCGGTACGGCGACCGGCGGCAGCGGCACGACGGCCGGCTCCAGCTCCGATGTCGGCGGTACGGCGACCGGCGGCAGCGGCACGACGACCGGCTCCAGCTCCGATGTCGGCGGTACGGCGACCGGCGGCAGCGGCACGACGGCCGGCTCCAGCTCCGATGTCGGCGGTACGGCGACCGGCGGCAGCGGCACGACGACCGGCTCCAGCTCTGATGTCGGCGGTACGGCGACCGGCGGCAGCGGCACGACGACCGGCTCCAGCTCCGATGTCGGCGGTACGGCGACTGGCAGCGGCACGACGACAGGCTCAAGTTCCGATGTCGACGGTACGGCGACCGGCGGCGGCATGACGACAGGCTCCGATGTCGGCGGTACGGCGACCGGCAGCGGCGTGTCGACAGGCTCCGGTGTCGGCGGTACGGCGACCGGCGGCAGCGGCATGACGACCGGCTCCGCGACGGGTGGCGCTGCCGGCAGCAACACGATGGGACCCCAGCCCTCTGCGACGAGCCCGGGCAGTTCGACAGGTGGCAGTGAAACACCGGCTGGCGCGCTCACGAGCGGCGCGGTCAGCGGCGGTGCAGCAGAGACTCAGGAAGCCAGCGGCGCGCGACCCGAGAACCTCGAGCAAGAGGTCGCGCGGCTTCGCGACCAGGTCCAGCGGCTCGAAGCCGAGGTGAACACATTGCGGCGCGAGGGCACGGGGACGGGCGGCTCAGGGACTCAGGCCACTGCGCCTGACGCGGACACGGGCTCCACGGTGCTGGCCAACGTCGTCATGCAAGGACGGGTGGCCTCCGTCGGAAAGGACCACGTCGTGGTCCGCGACGCGGAGTCCGGAGACACCTTCAACCTCTTCGTAACCAACACCACCCGCATCAGCGCCAACGGCAAGCGCGTCTCACCGCAGCAACTCTCCGAGGGCACGCCCGTGCAGGCCGCGTTCAACTACATCGCGGATGGTGACACCTACGCCACGCAGATTCGGGCCTATCCCGGCCGCAGGCGCTGAAGCCCCGCCCCTTCACCTGGCGACGAGCTCAACCACCCTGCCCATCCAGGACGAAGCGCTCGCTGCGGGCGATGGCCAGCGTCATCTTCTGTCGCGCGGAGCTGTTCGCCGAATGCACCTGGACCCGTGGCGGCACGAAGCCACGGGTCGCCACGGCCTCTTCCAACCACAGCAAGACGTCGTATCCGGTGCCATGCGTGTCGTCGCCCAGGTCGTGGTCCAGGCTCAGCTCCGTCACCTGCCCGGACTCCAGCAGCGAAATCGCCTCTTCGGGCCACCACACACGCACCCAGCCGTCGGGAGTGGCCCGTTCGTCATCCAGATAGACCTTCATGGCATCCACGCCTCGCATTCGGTGACACAGCGCCCCAGGGACGCGCCTGAAGCACCGTG
Source organism: Myxococcus sp. AB056 (assembly GCF_006547365.1). Lineage (NCBI taxonomy): Bacteria > Pseudomonadati > Myxococcota > Myxococcia > Myxococcales > Myxococcaceae > Myxococcus > Myxococcus sp. AB056. Next base: position 58,664 of record NZ_VHLB01000001.1, read on the forward strand.
ACTGAATCCAGCGAAGACGATGAAGCAAGCAGCCTCACCACGGCTACGCCTGCTGCTCCAGACTGGCCATCGCCTTGCCGATGTACGCGAAGAGTGCGGGGTCCAACCCGTGCTTCGCCGCGACCTCGGGCTCCTGCTGATGCGTCGCATTCAGCGCCCCTTCGATGCCAGGGTCGCCCCCCGTGAACGCCTTCAGCAGCTCCCGCCAGCGCATGGCCAGCGAGCGCACCGGCTCGCTCGCGGGGTCCGTGCCCTGGTCCATCTCCGCGCGGACGCGAGCGATGAGTTGGGGCCACTCGGCCTCGACCTGGCGGATGGCTTCCTCGCCCAGGGCCTCGCGGCGGGCCTTCAACTGCTGGAGCTGCTCCGGCGTATAGTGCTTCTCGAACATGATTCACACCTCATCCCGCCACGGAAGTGTGGCGTGATGAGATGGGTACGGCCTCACGCGGCGTGAGGCTCAAGCGGATTCAACGCTCGTCATCCGAAGCGCCGCCCGCGAGCTTCCGCAGCTTCGCTGCGAACGGGCTCTCCTCCCCCGCCCGCAGCGTCCCGCCCGCCATCCGCTGCCGCCGCGCCAGCGCAAGGCCGCCTTCCGCAGGCCCTTCCAGCGCCTCCTTCTCGAAGCGGTCCTGCCCACCGAGCGCGCGCCCCACGGGGCGCGAAGCAATGACACGGCGGTTCGTATCCACGGACATGAAGGCCCCTTTCGAAGCAGCGGCCCGATGCTACCCCACCTCCGCACCACTCGCAGCCCCGCGCCCGTCTGGCGAAGCCAAGCCCCACGTCCCCTCCGGATCCTCCAGCGCCGCGCCGATGTCGCGCAAGACACGCGCGGCGTCCTCCACGCCGATGAGCCGGGCGTCCCAGGTGCAAGTGAGCGTCATCACCAGCCCAGGCACCAGCGCGCCCGCATCCATCACGGGCTCCGTCCGCACCGCGCCCGGTGCCAGCAGGAAGGGCACGCGCGTGTACGGCACCAGGGCCACATAGCCCCGTTCCAGCCCCAACGAGCCCAGACTCGTCACCGCCACCGAGCCGAACGGGTCCCACGGCATGCCCACCCAGCGCAGGTCCACGTTCAACGTGAACCAGACGAAGGACAACATCCGCAGCGCCAATCCCATCAAGAAGCCAGGGATGAGCGAGGAGCGCCGCTTGCCACGCTCGATGACGGCATCCCGGCGCGCTCGGACCGCTGCGATGCGCGAGGCCATCGTCTCCGCGAAAGCTCCCAGTGACAGCGAGTCCGCGCGATGCACCGTGGCAGTCGTCAGGTCCGCGCGTCCCGTCTCCGCGGGCTGCACCACCAACACACAGACGCCAACCTCCTTGCGCCGCCAGGGGCGATTCCAGCGCATCAGGACATTCGCTTCGGGATGGCGGCGCAGCGCATCCGCGGCGGCCTTGGCCACCAGGTGCGTCACCGTGAGGCGCTGTCCCGTCCGGGCGCGGAAGGCTTCGAGGAAGGCCACCGCTCGCTCCATGCGCACCTCCACCGCCGCATAGGCGCTGGGGTCTCCCGGCGAACGCCATGTCCCCAGGGCGAGCTTGCGGAAGGCACCGGCCGGCGGTGCGGGCTGAAGGTCGAGGTGCACGGGCAGCGTCCGCCTTCGCACGGAGCCCGGTCCCCTGCAACTGTGAGCCCTGCGCCTGGCCCGCCGCCCTGTTAGACAGGGGCTTCCCTCCCCCGAGGCCCCGACATGACGCCCATCGCCCTGGCCCTGTCCCTCGCCCTCCAAGCCTCGCCAGCCCCCCAGAACATGTCCCAGACCACCGCGCCCACCGCCGATGACTTGCAGACGTCCACCCGCGCCTGGCATGAGCAGCGCGTCCAGCGACTCCAGGCGGAGGACGGCTGGCTCACCCTCGTGGGCCTGTTCTGGCTCAAGGAAGGCGAGCAGACAGCAGGCTCCGCGCCCGAGAGCGACCTGGACTTCCCCGCGGGCACGCCCGCGAAGCTGGGCACCTTCACGCGGCAGGGCAACACCGCGCGCTTCCAGCCGGCGCCCGGCCTCACCTTCACCCGCAACGGCCAGCCCTTCACGGGCGGCGCGCTCCAGTCGGACGAGCAGGGCTCGCCGGACGTGCTCAAGCTCGGCAACGTCAGCTTCCAGCTCATCCTCCGAGGCGACAAGCTGGGCGTCCGCGTGAGGGACTCCGGCGCGGCGACGCGCAAGCAGTTCCAGGGCATCCCCACGTACCCGGCGAGCAACGACTGGCGCATCGAGGCGCGCTTCGAGCCCGCGCAGACGCCTCGGATGCTGCAGGTCCCCAACGTGCTGGGAACCATCGACGAGATGAAGGCCCCCGGCACGCTCGTGTTCACGGTGGCGGGCAAGGAGCACCGGCTGACGCCCGTGGAGGACGGTTCGGGCAAGCTCTTCATCATCTTCGCGGATGAGACCAACCGCGACGCGACCTACGGCGCGGGCCGCTTCCTCTCCGCGGACATGCCCACCGACGGGCGCGTCGTGCTCGACTTCAACCGGGCCTACAATCCGCCCTGCGCATTCACGAAGTTCGCCACCTGCCCGCTGCCTCCGCGCGGCAACCGGCTCGCCACGCGCGTGGAGGCCGGCGAGAAACGCTACGCGGACCACTGACGCCGGGCCTGCCTCTAGGTCTCGAGCAAGCAGCCCGGCACGCGCGTCCGTCCCTGGACGCTCCGTGCCCCGGGAGGCTGGCGCATCCACGCGCTCGCGGACATTAATCCACGCATGCGCGCCTCTTTGACGCTCCTCCCCGCTCTCGTGGTGCTCGCCCTGTCCGCCTCCGCCTGCCGCAAGAGCCAGGCGCAAGGCACCGCGTCTCCCCAGGACTGCATCCTCGTAGAGAAAGGCTGGGGCGCCGACGGCACCGTGCCCTTCAACGTCGAGGTGGTGGCGCGGGGCCTGGAGACGCCGTGGGGCATCGCGTGGCTCCCCGGAGGCGACGCGCTCGTCACCGAGCGCCCGGGCCGCATCCGCCTGCTCAAGGACGGCGTCCTCCAGCCGCGGCCCGTGGCGACGGTGCCCGTCACGGACGCCGCGGAGGGTGGCCTGCTCGGCATCGCGGCCCACCCGGACTTCGCGAACAACCGCCAGTTCTACATCTACGTCACCACGGACGCGGGCGGCCCCGAGGAGAACCGCATCGAGCGGTGGACGCTGTCGGAGGACCACACCTCGGCGACGCACGAGCGCGTCATCTTCGGCGGCATCGCCTCCGCCAAGTATCACGACGGTGGGCGCCTGCGCTTCGGCTCAGATGGCATGTTGTACGCGGGCACCGGTGACGCGAGAGACCCGGACCGCTCGCAGAACGCGAACGACCCGGCCGGAAAGCTGCTGCGCCTCACGCCGGAGGGAGCGGTGCCCCAGGACAATCCCATCCCTGGCTCGCCCGCGTTCCTCACCGGCATCCGCAACCTCCAGGCCTTCGACTGGCGCGACGCCTCCACGCTGTACATCGTGGACCACGGCCCCAGCGGCGAGACGCTGCGCCGGGGACACGACGAGGTCAGCGTCGCCCACCGCGGTGACAACCTGGGCTGGCCCGGCATCTACTCGTGCGAGACGCGCGAGGGGCAAATCACACCGTCCATCACCTACAAGGACGCCATGCCCCCAGGCGGCGCCGCCATCTACACCGGAACGGCCATCCCCGAATGGAAGGGCTCGCTGCTCATCGGCACGCTGGGCTCACGCCACCTCCAGCGCGTGGAGTTCGCGCCGGATTCGAGCCGCGTGACCAGGCACGAAGTGTACCTGCGCAACACCTACGGCCGGCTGCGCGAGGTCATCATGGGGCCGGATGGCCACCTCTACGTCACCACCAGCAACTGCGACGGACGCGGTGACTGCGGCCCGGACAAGGACGTCATCCTCCGCCTGAAGCGCTGAGCACGGGCCTTCAGCGCTCCGGCCTTGCCCAAGGGCACTGGAGCGCGCGCCGTCAGAGCATCATCCCGCCCGAGGCCTCGATGCGCTGGCCCGTCACCCACGCGCTCTCCGGCGACAGCAGCATGGCGACCGCATCCCCGATGTCGTCGGGTTGCCCCACGCGGCCGAGCGCAACCTGGGCGGCCAGCGTCTTGTTCAGCTCCGGGTTGTCACGGACGACGCCGCCCCCGAAGTCCGTCGCGGTCGCGCCCGGCGCGAGCACGTTGACGGAAATCCTCCGAGGTCCCAGCTCCTTCGCGAGGTACCGGGTGAGCGCCTCCACGCCCGCCTTCATGGCCGCGTAGGCGGCGTGACCAGGGAAGGTGAAGCGCGCGAGCCCGGAGGAGATGTTCAGGATGCGCCCCCCATCCGCCAGCACCGGCAACAGCCGCTGCGTGAGGAAGAACGCCCCCTTGAGGTGAACATTCATCAACGCGTCGAACTGGGCCTCGGTCGTCTCCGCGAAGCTGACTTGGATGCCCATGCCCGCGTTGTTCACCAGGAAGTCCAGTCGCTCGCGCCCGAAGTGACGGCCCAGCTCCGTCCGCACCGCGTCCACGAAGGCGCCGAAGCCCCGCGTGTCCCCCACATCGAGCGGGAGCGCCACCGCCTTGCCGCCTGCTGCTTCAATCTGCTTCACGACCGCCGCCGCTTCGTCCGCGCCGGTGCGGTACGTCAGGATGATGCCGGTGCCCCGGGCCGCCAGCTTGAGCGCCATGTTCCGCCCCAGTCCACGGCTCCCCCCCGTGATGAGAGCCACGGGCATGTTCTTCGAGGTGCTCATCTCCAATCCTTTCCGGTGACGCGGCGGTGCGCCGCACCTGTCCATGAATTGGGAGCCGTGAGCGGATTGAGAAGGGGGCTGCGCTCCGACACACCGTTTCGACGGCGCTCGAAGCGGAGCTCGGCACGCTGTTCCAGGCGGCCAGGGGCTCGCGCGGGCGCGGGCGCATCACCCTGCCCGTCAACGTCGCGCGCGAACCCATCCTCCCGCGCCTGTACCTGTACTTCGAGCCGCATGAGGAGGGCTGACGCCCTCCCGCCGGTACGTCAGGCGCCGAGCTGCTTCAACAACTGCTCGGCCTGCGCGCGCACGTCCTCGGCGCCCAGCGCCAGCGCCTGCTTCGCGTGGCGCGCTGAGAGCTCCTTGTCCGCGGGGAAGGTCCCCAGGGCCATGTTGAGGTGCGTGCCCGCGTCATTCGGGTGCGCGCCCAGCACGGGCGCCAGCAACGCCGCGACCCGCGAGTGCCCGTTGTCCTGCATCAGCACCACCGCGAGGTCGTTGGTGGGTCCGGGGTCCGTCGGCACCGTGGCCACGGCCGCCTCCAGCAGCGTCACCGCCTCGGCGCGCTCGCCCAGCGCGAGGTGCATCTGCGCCAGCGCGTGCTGGGCCTGCCAGCTTCCGGGCGCCTGCCGTAGCACCTCCGCGAAGACGTCCTTGGCCTCGGCGAAGGCGCCAGCGCTCATCGTCGCCAGGCCGAGCAAGTAGAGATAGGTGATGCTGGAAGGGTCCAGCTTGCGCAACTCCTGAGCCACGCGCTTGGCGCCATCCGAGCTGCCGGCGGACAGGTACAGTCTGAAGAGGTCCTCCAGCACCGCGCGCTGGAGCCCCCCCCGCGCCTTCTCCAGCGCCTGCGTGGCGGCCTGGATGGCCAGCCCCAGTTGGCCGCATGCGGAATGGGCTCGCGACAACATCAGCAGCGGCATGGCCTCCTGTGGCGCGCCCTCGGCGGCCCGCAGGAAGTGCGACACCGCGCCATCCGGCTCGTTCTGCTGAAGGCGGATGCGCCCCAGTTCGAAGTGGACGTGGGTGCTGCTGGGGGAAATCTGGAGCACGGACTCGAAGGCGGCGCGCGCTCCCGCCAGGTCCCCGCGCTCGAACAGCAGCGAGCCCAGGTTGAAGCGCTCGAAGTAGCCCGCGGTGGGGGCGGCGGCCAGCGCCTTGAGGGACTCCAGCGCCTCCGGGTCGCCCGCCTGGGCGCGCAGCATGGCGAGGTGCGCCTGCCCCTCCGTGTGGTCCGGCTTCGCCTTCAGCAGGCGGAGCACGGCGGCCTCCGCATCCGCCGCCGCGCCGGTGCTCAGGTGCACACGGACCAGGCCCAGGAGGCAATCCACGTCATTCGGATCAATGGAGAGCCCCTTCTGGAAGCTCTTCACCGCGTCCTGGGTCTGTCCCACTTGAAGGAAGCGACCCCCTTCCTGAGCATGCGTCGAAGCCATGCATCAGCATCTACCACGGGGTGTCGAGTCCCGGCAGTTCACGGAGCCACTTGCCCGTGCGGTCCGCGCCCGCGGGACCGAGCACCGCCCATACTCGCAGCGGCATCCGCCTTCGCCTCGAAGTGCGAGGGCGCTGCCTGCCATTCCGGCGGGAGGTACCGAGGACCCACCCTGGGGAGCGCATGGATGACGCGCTCCCCAGCCCCTCGAGCCCCCGAGCGTCTCAGGTGGGCATCGGCTGGCCCAGGCCCTTGCGCAGCGCCTCGTCGATGAGGCCCTGCACCTTCGCCTCCGCTTCCTTCGCGCGGGACTGGTGCTGCTCGCTCAACTTGGCCTGCTCCAGGTGCAGGGCGTGCTGCTTCTCGCTGAGCTGGTGCTGCTCCTTGCTTAGGACGGACTGCTTCTCGGCCAGGCCCGCCATCTTCATCTCCAGGGCCTTCATCTCCTCTTCCTGCTCGCGCTCCTGCTTCTTCAGCTCGGAGCGGCGGCGCTCGCGCTCGGCTTCGGGCAGGGTGTCCAGACGCGACTCCTCCAGGTGGAGCATTGACTGCTTGTAGGCCAGGTCGCCCAGCTTGCGTCCCAGCCCGCCCTGCTCGTGGCCCAGGGTGGCCTGCTTCTGGCCGAGCATCGCCTGCTGCTGCCCCAGGGCACCCTGCTTCGCTCCCAGCGCGCGTTGCGCCTCGCCCAGCTCGCGGGTGACGGAGTGCGCTTCGCGAATGGACTTCAGCGTGGCCGCGTCGCGGATGATGAACGCCTCGCCCTTGCGGCGGACGAACAGGAGCTCCTTGTCCTTCTGCTTGAAGGTGCGCGCCAGCTCCAGGTCGACAGTGCTGCCGTTCATCATCGCCATGCCGTCCGTCAGCAGCACGTAACCGCGGTCCGGGTCGCCGGGCGCGGGCGGCGCGGGCGGCGCAGGCGGTGAGGGTGGAGACGGAGGAGTCGGCGGAACGGCCGCGATGTGCGGCGTGCCCCCCACGATGTGCCGCTGCGTGACGACAGCGAGACGCGGAGCAGCAGGCGCCGGCGGCGTTCTGGGAACGGATGGCGACAGAGCAACGCTGGGCGGGACGGGCGGCACCGGAGCGGAGCCGGGTGACGCGGGCGGAGCGGGCGGCACCGGAGGAGGCTCGGAGGTCATCACGCCCGTGGAGTACGACACGACCACGCCCTGCTTGATGACGGTGCGCTCGGCCTGTGCGTCCGACGGGGTCGCAGCGGGGGCGGGCCGGGCCTCCGGCGCGGATGCGGGTGCCGTCGAGGGCCGAGCACTCGGTGACGGCGCGCTCTTGGCAACCGGGGACGCGGATTGTGTGCTCGGTGTGGGCGCGTTCTGGGCCGCGGTGGACGCAGGCTTCGACGACGCGGTGCCACTCTGTCCAGACGCCGCCGACTCGGGCGCCAGGCGAGGTGCACCACTCGCTTCCCGTGCGACGACCTGGAAGGGCACCAGCGCAGCAACACCCACGGCGGAGAGCGCCACCCTCAACAGGCGCCGGATTCGAGGGGGAACGGCATCGACGTGCTCCAGCATGCTCAACCTCCTGTGCAACGCATCAACGTGAGAGGACGCCCCCAGCGCAGCAGCCGTGCCGGGAGTTCTGGCGATTCCAAAGGCGAGAATCAGCTCGCCGTAGTCCGCGAGCTCCGCATCCGTGAGCCGGATGGCCTCGGCATCACACGCCTCCTCACGGGCCAGCGCGTACTCGCGAGCCGCCCGCCGCGCGAGCGGATGGAAGAAGAAGAGCGACTCCGCCAGCGCCGGCACCCAGCCGAGCCACAAGTCACCGCGACGCAGGTGCGCCAGCTCGTGCGCCAGCGCCATGCGCAGGGCCGCCACGGGCAACCGTCGCACCGCCCTCCCGGGCAGCACCACGACTGGAGACAGCAGTCCCGTGGCCAGCGGGCTGGCCACCGATTCGGAGACAAGGAGTCCCGGCACGCGCCGCAGTCCCGCGGCAGCGGACAGCGCCCGCACCTCCGCTTCCAATCCCGGGTGAACCAACGGGCGTGCGGACTGGCGAAGGCGACGCACCGCGAGCCCGCCCTTCACATGGCCATACACCTGCCACAGCACGCCGGCTCCCCAGACCGCCAGAAGCAGCCCCACCATGGCGCGGCCCCACGGAAAGGGAGCATCGGGCTCGGCCACCGTGCCCGCATCGACAGCACCGGCCTGAAGGGCGCCACGCCGCGCGGCCTCCGCCCCGGACGTCGCGAAGGTCGTGCGCTCCCACGATGAGCCATCCCGCTGCGGAGAGAGCACGGGCCCGTCGGTTGCCGCTTCGGCCACGGACCTCTCGGAGTCAAAGCCCTCCCCGGGAGACACGTGTCGCTGAGCGTCCACCGCCACAGCCTCCGAGACGCGAGGCACCGCCTCCCACGCGGAACTCCCGCCCCACCAGGCCTCCACCCGCGCCACGCCAGCAGCCGCCGACGCGGGCAGCACCGGCAACGCGAGGGAAGGCAGCCACCCCAGCGCCACCACGAACTTCAGCGCCACCAGCCACCAGAGCCCCGCGCGCAGCGACGCCGGAAGCTTCGGCCACGCCCTCGCCACCGCCCACACCAGCACGGCGCAAAGCGCCCCCTGCCACGACGCCCGCCACAGACCCGACGACGCCCACGCCCCTACGTGCGACAGCCAGTCCGTGCCCATGTCGCTATCCCTTCCGCTTCTTCGAGCGCAGCCGCGCCACGACGTCCTGGAGCTGCGCCAGGTCCTCGTCGGACACGTCCTCCGCCTCGGACAGGTACGCGGCGAACGGCGACAGCGAGCCCGACAGCGAGCGCTGCACGAAGTCCCCCACCACGTCCCGCAGCAGCTCCGACGCCGGCACGGGTGAGGCGTACTGGAACACGCCCTCCACCTTGCGCCGTGTCAGGTAGCCCTTGAGCCGCAGCCGCTCCATGACGGTGAGGATAGTGGAGCGCGCCAGCCCCTGCGCCTCGCCGAAGCGCTCTGCCACTTCGCCCACGGTCGCCGGACCGTGTTCGGCCACGTACCGCAGCACCAACAGCTCCTGCTCTCCCACCGGCTTCTTCATGGACCATCCCGTGACGACAACTGTAGTCACGAGGAAGGTACGACTGACTACAACCGTAGTCAAGCCGGACAAAAAGACAGCGGCGGCAGGCCCCTGAAGGCCCACTCGCCGCTCGAGTCACTGCCGTTCAGCGCTGGAAGTCCACGCCGACGCCGGCGCCCGCGGTGACACCTCGCACGAGCGTACCGTCCGGTTGAGGGAAATGAACGGTTCCGCCGGAGCCCCAGGCATAGACGTGGTTGACGATGCGCTGCCGCAGCTCCACGCCCGCCGAATAACGCGGCCTGTCTCCCAGGCCCGTCAGCACCACGCGCGCCAGCGCCCGCGTCCTGCCGCCCGGCAACTCGAAGCCAGCGGACACATCCGTGTCCGTCCTGCCAAAGCCGAAGTACTGCGCCGCCACGCTGCCCAGCAGGAGCAGCTCGTTGGGATTCCCCTTCGCGACGCTCAGCTCCACGTAGCCAGCGAAGCCCGACGGGAGCACCTCCTCCGCGATGGGCGTCTCCGACAGACCGACGCCGGAGAAGCGGCCCAGCTCGTAGTCGGGACCGAACATGCCGAAGCGGAAGCGGCCCCCCTGCTTGCGGCCCTGGACCGTCACGCTCACCTGCGTGCCACTGGCCATCTGTCCTTCCAAGGCCACGCCCAGCAATCCACCGAAGGCCGGCGTGTAGGCCCGCGTGAAGCGCGCGCCGCCGCCCAGCAGGGCCCACGCGCGCAGGCGCTCACCCTTGTACAGGGCAATGTCTCCGCCCACTGACGCCAAGGTGAGGTCGGGCGAAGTGCCGCCCGCGCGGCCCGCGTCATGCGCCGCGGACAACCGGATGAGGTAGCGGTCGAAACGATTGGCGTCGTCACTGGCCATGCGGCCGATGTCCAGCAGCGCCTCGCCCGCGAAGATGCGCGCGGCGAGCACGTCACTGGCCAGAATCTCCGCGCGGACCGCGCCCTTCACGAAGGTGAGCGAGCCACCCGCGGGGTGATAGTCCGGCGCCAGCACGTTGCTGTAGCGGCCCACGAGATAGCCGCGGCCCAGCGTCTCTTCGGAGAAAGGCTCGACGCGGAGGAAGAAGGGGCGACCCTCCTGGCCGATGCGCAGCATGCGCACCACCTGCCCGAAGTCACTCAGCTCATCCCAGTCCTCACGGCGCACGCCGCCGCTGTAGTCCTCCGTGGTCGTGGGCGCTTCGTCCACGACCCGCAGCCGCAGGTTCGCCCCCAGCCGCAGCACGAAGGTCTCCCCGTGCGTCAGCCCCAGCGAGGGGTAGATGCGCGCGAAGAAGTCCTGCCCCCCGCCACGAGGCCCCGAGGGAAGGCTCAGGCCACCCACCTCCAACTGGCCGCTGAAGCCGAAGCCCACGCCGCCCGTGTGGGCACTGCCCGGAGGCGCGGGCTCATCCAGCCGCGCGGCGGAGACGGGGGCACCTTCCCTCCGCGATGTCGAGGAGACCTCCTCCTCCGAAGAGACCTCCTCCACGGTAGAGCTGCCGTCGTACTGCGTGGACACCAGGGCGAGTAGAGCGAAGAGGGGGGCGCCAGTCATCGTCCCCCGACTCTACCTGTCCATGGCGCGAGACGAAGCAGGTGACTGCATCCGCGTGTGGGTGCCACTGCGGACCGTCGGTACACGCGCCCCCGCCTGGCGCCAGCGGGCGACGCGCGACCTTCACGCCGCATCAACGGTTGCCGTCGACTTCAACCTCGTCGGCTTCCACTTCCCGCGTCTCGACGTCGCTGGCGTCGAGCTCCTTGACGTCGGACTTGCCGTCCACTGGCTCGCGCTGGATGTTGCCGGAGCCGCCCACGCCATCCTTGCGGGCCTCTTCACTCTGCTGGCCACCCAGGAGCGGGCCGTCCTGCACGTCGTACTTCTCGCCCTCTGGCGTCGTCACCGAGGTGCCCGCGCCCATGCCGGGGCCACTGCCACCGGTGGCCTCGCCGTCGTAGACGGTGGGCGCGTCCTCCCTGTCCCGGCGCTCGTTTTTCGTCACGTCCGCGGCCTCACCCGCGCTGCGGTCATCCCACTCAGAAGACGTGTCCACGGACTCGGGCGCCGTGGTCTCCGTGCCCGAACCACCGATGGCGCTGTCATCCGCGCGCGTGTTCGCCGAGTTGCTCGAACAACCCCAGAAGGCCAGCGCAGCCGCTGCGGCCATGAGAGGAAGCTTCATGGTGAATCCCCCTTGCGTGAGAGAAGTTGTGCTCTCGACAAGGTGGCGTCCCGCGCGACAGGGACAACCCGCCGGCCGTGCCCGTGCCCCCGGGCCCGTCCCAAGGCAGGCGAGCGGGCAGGCCCTTGGCCGCCTCCCGCCTCCGCGCGCGGCTACCCTTCGTCCTGTGCGCAGGGAAGGATGGCGCGGTGCGGGCGCTCGGTGCCCGTGCCCACCAGCCAGCGCGACAGCAGGCGGACACCGGAGGCGAACAGGCCGTCCTCGGCGCGGTGGAGTGCCTCGAAGAGGGACTCGTCCAGCACCGACTGCTCCGGGTCGATGATGAGCTCCTCGGGCTCCAGCGACTTGAGCAGCGGACTCTGGTCGAACACCGTCGACATCGGGTGGACGCGCAGGCGCCGCAGCCCCATGACGGCCACGTCGTCCAGCCACTCCACCAGTCCGCTGTCCGCGGCCGCCAGCAGGCGAAGGGCCGCCATGCCCTCCAGCCCCGCGTGCTCGGCCATCAGCGACACGCGGATGCGGCGGATGGCGCGCGCCGTCGCGCCGTTCGGCGCCTCCGCCTCCCAGCTCAGGTTCAGCTCCGAATCCAACCCGAGGCTGCGGTTGGTGGTGTTCGCGGAGCCCAGCGTGAGGAAGCGGTCATCCACCACCATCACCTTCGAGTGGATGTACGTGTAGATGTCCTCGCCGGTGCGCGCGTCGTGCCCCGCGGAGCAGTACACGCCAAAGGCATGTCCCGTCTCGTGCGCCACGCGCTCCAGCGTGCGCAGCAGCCGCACCTGGGCGATGCCCATGGCCAGTTGTTCGCGCAGCGCCTCCGGCTGCCGCGGCAGCACCAGGACAATCTGCAGCCGTCCCCGCCAGGAGGACCGCATGCGCTTCACCAGCGCCTGGAAGATGGCCCGCGAGGAGAAGTACTGGTTTTCGATGTAGATGAAGCGCTCGGCCGAAGCGATGGCGTCCAGATACAGCATGGCCACCTCCTGCACCGCGGGCTGCGGCGGGAGGAGCGTCTTGCCGAAGGTGCGGCTGATGGCCACCGGCCCCGGCGGCGCTGGCAGGCTCGGCGTGAAGTCCACGTCATCCCGAGACACCCTGGGCAGCCGCAGCTCACCGCCGCCCGAGTGCGCCCAGCGCGCCTCGAACAACTCCGCCAGGCGGTCCACCACCGGCCCCGTCAGCACGGACTGCACGTCATGATAGGGGCCGTGCGGATCCCTCCCGCTGTCACAGCGCAGCTCCGAGTGCACCCGGTGCTCCCGGTCATCCCACCGGCAATCACAGACATCCATGCCGCCGGTGAAGGCCAGCGCGCCGTCGATGACGACCACCTTCTGGTGATGCGCGCCATACAACGGACTGGAGGCGTCGAAGCGGAAGCACACCTGCCCGTTCGCCGTCCAATTGAAGATGAGCCGCTGCATCCACTCGCGCTCCATGGCGAGCAGCAGGCTGAAGTCCCACGCCAGCACGTAGACGCGCAGCTCCGGGTTGGCCCGGCACAGCTCGTCCAGCATCGGCAGCAGCCGTGACTCGCCGCGCGCCTCGCGAAGGTCCTCGCCTCGCAGCAGCGCCACGTCGCTGTCGAACTGCCAGCCGGTAATCGCGATGTAACGACGGGCCTTCTGCGCGGCCCGGTACAGCTCCCGGTAGTAGTCGCGCGCGTCCACCAGCACGCCCGCGTCGCTCGCCTCCTCCACCGTCCAGCAATTCCGTCCGGGACTGATGATGCGTCTCACAGGTGCGTCCCTTCCCGTCCCCGCCTCGGCCGCCCTCACCTGGCGCCACCGCCAGGTCCTCCTGCACCGCACACGCCCCGGATTGGCGTGTGTCAGCCGACGAAGACGATGTGCTTGCCCGTGGCGACCGCCATGTCCTTGGAGGACATCACCTGCGCCACCTTCTTCACCTCGCCGCCCACCGTGTCGAAGGCCGCCGCGATGAGGTCGCCCAGCGTCACCTGCACCTGGCGGGCGCCCCGGCCAGCCCCCTTCACCGCGCTCGCTGCCGACACCTTCATCTGCTGGGCCTCACGACGGATGACCTGTCCACGCTTCTGAGTCTTCGCCATGATTTCGTCTCCAAGGGTGAGAGGGTTGCTTGTGCTGCTTCCTTCAGCAACCGGCGTGCCGAGCGCCAACCCCGCGATTTTCCGAAGGCCGGCTGCCTGCCCCCCCGCCCCAGGGACCGGACTTCTGACTTTTTTTCAGCCCTGTCCCGGCAGGCTTCCGACGGAAGTTCTTCCCTGCCACCGGATGACGGCGTCCGGCCGCTGGGGCGCTCCGCCGGGGCAGGTTGCCCCGCTGGGGCATCCCGCCCCACGCGGCCCACGGCTGCTCGCTCCCGCGCGCCGCGTGAGCCCACGCCCACTCACAGCGAAACCCAGGTCACCTGACTTCATACCGACCGCGCGGGTCGTTATTGCGCCACGGGGAATCCCATATCGAATCTTCCGGAAAATTACAGACATGTAAGTCTATTTGAAAATATAGGAAAAAGCCGCTTCAATACGTGTCACTCCTCACGAGGGCGTAACCCGTATGGAATTGAAGACTCCCATCAGCGCCACCGCACCAACCCTTCAGCCCATGTCGTTCCAGGGCATCGAAGTCATCGGCCAGTCGATTCTCGCCATCGTCAACGGCATGGAGCTCGCCCAGTCACGCGCGTTGCGCATCCTGGGGGAGAACGGCATCGCGCCACTGAAGGCGGATGCCTGGTACCCCATGCCCGCCCTGCTGAAGTCGTTCCGGCTGGTGTTCGACAAGATTGGTCCCAGCACGGTGAGGACCATTGGCCGGAAGATTCCAGACAGCGCGCACTTCCCGCCAGACATCGACACGCTGGAGAAGGGGCTGCGCGCGGTGGACATGGCGTACCGGATGAACCACCGCGGCAAGGGCGCCATCGGCGGCTACCGCTTCGAGCCGGTGGATAAGCGAAACGCTCGCATGGTGTGTGACAACCCCTATCCGTGTGACTTGGACCTGGGGCTCATCGAAGCCATTGGCGACCGGTTCCGTCCCAAGGATTCGCTTTGGGTGCGTATTGAACATGAGGCCAAGAGTTGCCGGCGGCGCGGCGACAGCGCCTGCACGTACAGCATCAATTGGTAGCGGAGTCCCGCCAGCGGGCCGGGGGCGGCGCATCACCAGACACCCCAGGGAGGTCCATCATGAAGGAAGTGCTCCAACACATCGCCGTGCGCGAGGCGCGCTTCGCAGCGCACCCCTTCTTCTCCGACATGCGGATGGACCGCCCCATTGAACAGGTGATGGCCTTCGCGCCGCGCCTGACCTTCTGGGTGATGACGTTCCAGGACGTGCTGCGCCTCAACGCACACTTCATCCAGGACGCGCACCTCAAGGCGCTGGCCACGCGGCACCATGCCGAGGAGGGCGGGCATGACCAGTGGTTCGAGGACGACATCTCCGCGCTCACGGGCGGCTCGCTGAGCATCGGCAGCATGTACGGCCGCGCGCACGTGAAGACGCGTGACGCGGCCTACGCCATCATCAGCGAGGTGTACCGCCCGGTGGATGACCGGCTGCGCATCGTCCTGCTGTGGGCGCTGGAGTCCACCAGCCATGTCTTCTTCAGCCGCACCGCCATCATCAGCGCGGCGCAGGGCGCGGACGACCGGCTGAAGTACTTCTCCGACCACCACATGCAGGCCGAAGCGCAGCACGCCATGTTCGAACAGGAGCTGGCGGCGGAGCTGGAGGCCATGCAGCTGTCCCCGGAGGTGCGCGCGGACGCCCTGGCCATGGTGGACCGCATCTACGCGGCGTTCGACACCATGTTCGACGGGCTGCGCGTCAACCTGGAGCGGGAGCACGCCGAGGCCCCCGCACCGGGCCTCCAGGCGCACACCGCCACCGCCGAAGTCCTCCCCCTGGAGATGGAAGAGGACCTGGAAATCATCGTCCTGGAAGAGGACGGGGAAGCCCGCGCCGCCTGAGGCGGCGCTGGGGGAACTACCGCGCGGGAGGGGAGAGCACGAGGATGAGCTCCCCGCCCACGTACTTGCCGGCCTTCTGGTAGACGGCGCCCTGGCGGCCCAGCTCCACGTCCAGCGTGGGCTGACGGGGAATGGCCACGCGCACCGTGGCCGTGCCGTCCTTGATGCCCTGCAGCTGCAACGTCGCGTTGGCGCCGTTGGGCAGCTTCACCTCGGAGGCGCTCTTCGCGCTCACCGTCAGCACCTCATTCGAGAGGCGCTTGAACGAGGTGAAGCTGAAGTTCTGCTTCTGGAACTGCTCCTTCATCTTCTCCAGTTCGGGCGGGTCGACCTCGGTGCCCTTCTTCGAGGCGAGCACCACCTCGACCTGGACCTGGACTTTCGCGTCTTGTGCGCTGGCGGCCATGGGCAGCAGCAGGCCCAGCCCCAGCAGCGCCCACAGCATCCGGCCCGACGACACGTGTCTTCTCACAAGGAACCTCCCGACGGCCTGGGGGCGTCGGGGGCCGGGCGCGCGGGGACGTTGCGCCCGCTTGCGTCTGGCTGACCGACACCTGTCTGGTCCTGCCGCTCACCCTTCTCCGCGCCGGGAGACAGGACGTCCGAGTCCTCGTCCACCAGCCAGATGATGGTGCCCCCATTGTCCGTCTCCATCACCACCGGCGCCACCTGGGCGTTGCGGTAGGGCTGGATGGACTTCACCGTCATGCGCTCGGAGGCGTACCCCACCGGCGCCCGGTCGCTCGTCAGCAGGGGTACTCCCACCAGTACCAGCACGGCCGCGGTGGCCAGCGACGAAATCATCGCGGTGCGCTGGTAGAGGAACATTTCGGACACTGCCAGCTTCAGCCGCTCCATGAGGGGCGGCTTGTCCGGCGTCACCCGCGCCATGACGCGCTGGGTGAAGTCCTTGAAGTCCACGTCGTCCACGGCCATGTCCAGGCCCACTCGCAGCAGCCCGGACTCCGCGCGCAGGTCCGCCGCCCGTCCGGTGCAGTCCCGGCAGGCCGCCAGGTGCCGCTCCACGTTGACGCGCTCGCCGGAGCTCAGCTCTCCGTCGACGTACGGGGACAGCATGGGTACGAAACGCTCACACGCGGGATTACCGGCCATTGGTTCCACCTGCTTGCTGGAAGGGGCTGCGAAAATTGGGACGGGCAGGTCCCTCAGATATTCGAGGCCCCCTCACTCACTGCCCACGCCGCTCTTCGCTTCGTCCAACTCCAGGTATTCACTGAGGATTTTCTGGACCTTGGCCCGGGCATGGAAAAGCCGGCTCATCACCGTGCCCTTGGGGATGTCCAGGGTGCGTGCGAGGTCGTCGTAGGACATGCCCTCGATTTCCCGCAGCAAGAGGATAGCCCGGTGCTTCTCCGGCACCGTGGCCAGGGCCTCCTGGATCTTCTCCGCCAGTTCGCGGCGCAGGGCGCTCTTCTGGGGATTGGTGCCCAGCCGGCTGCCCAGGGCGCCGATTCGGGCCTCGGACAGGTCCATGGTCTGGCTCTCGTCGAACTCCACGGCCTCGCCGCCCCCGCCACGCTTGCGGATGACGTCGATGCAGATGTTGACGGTGATGCGGTAGAGCCACGTGTAGAAGGACGAGTCGCCCTTGAAGTGGTCCAGGTACTTGTAGACCTTGACGAACGCCTCCTGGGAGACGTCCATCGCTTCCTCCTTGTCCTTCAGCATGCCCAACGCAACGGCGTACACCTTGCGCTGGTAACGCTCGACGAGGAGTTTGAAAGCGCGCTGGTCGCCGGTCCGGACGCGCTTGACGAGAGTGAGGTCGTCGGTTGCCAAGTAGGTGCGGCAACCTAGCACAAGCGGACACAATCCAAGGAGATTCGCGCCGACGAAGGCGCCGCCGACGGGCCGACGAGCCTAGAGGCTGACGAGCGCCGTCACGGCCAGCGCGATGGCCAGCAGCACCAGCAGTGCGCCGAACGTCAGCCGGTCCCACTGCCCCTCCGCGACCGCCCCGTCGTCCGGCCCCGCACGAAAGCGGTGCAGCACGTTCCACAGCATCCGCGCGCCCAGGCGGCGGTCCGTCCCCCGTCGGCGCGGGGCATCCCCGGCTTGCTGCGCGTCCTCGGATGAAGCGGCCTCGTCGCGCGGACGCAGCGCGGGCATGACCGGGCCGTGAAAGGCCGTGGCCGCGCGGGCACCGGCCGCCTGGACAAGCGGCTGCTCGGCCGGCCGGGCTGCGGCTTCCTCGGAGTGGCGCACCTCGGGAGGCGGCTCCAGCCGCACCTCGGCGGCGCGCGTCCGGGCTTCGGCGGGGGTGCGGGCTTCCATCACCCACAGGCCCCGCGTCACGCCGTCCTCGCCGGTGTGCGCGTCCCGCAGCTCGGCGAAGCCCTGCCCCTCCAGCGCCTCGCGGAAGGCCTGGCGCGCCTCGGGCTCCGGCGGGTGCCGCGCCGCCGCCGTGGCGTAGGCCGTGTAGAACGCCCACAGCCGCGTGGCCCGCTCCGAGCCCGACACCTGCGGAGGCGACAGATGCGAGGCCAGCAGCGCCGCGTCCGCCCCGAAGCGCTGCCCCAATGCCTCCTGCCCCGGCGTGTCCTCCAGGCCCGGTGGCACCAGCTCCGCCACCGACTTCACCGGCGCGCGCTCCTGGCCGCCCATGGGTGGGTGCAGGGGCGGCGGCAATCGCGGACGGAAGTTGTCCCCTGGCCGGGGCGGCTGCACCGACGGGCCCCAGTCCTGGAGCCGAGGCCCCGGCGCACCCCGACCTTCGGGGCGTCTGGCGCCACCACCGCCCCCCAGCGAGCGGAGGGCGCGGTCAATCACGTTGGGGATGCGGAAGGAGGGCATGGGCAATGCCTCATTCTGGCTTGGGGGGTCCCGGCTTCCTGATTTTCGGCGGACGGAAGCGCGGGGTTGCGCGGTGGACTATTCGCCCTCGCGCTCCACCTCGATGGGCGTCGTCATTCCGTTGGCATCCAGACGAACGCGGTAGAGGGAGTTCAGCCCGTCGCCGTCAAAGTCACCCCGCGCGATGCAGGACACCTCCGGCTCGCCCACGGGACTCTCCTGCACCACCACCTGGTACTGGAAGCGGACCTTTCCGTCGGGCTCGAACCCCAGCCGGTGAAAGGTTTCGTCCTTGGGGAAAGCCACGGCCCTGCCGCCGCGCGGAACCTCCTTCGGCGTGGGGCCCGCGGTGACGTAGACGCCGTGCTCGTCGCGGTAGGCCTGGACGGCGTCACACAGCGAGAGCACGTTGACGCGGGCCTCCGCGTCGCTGGGGAGCGCCGCCTGTGTGGCGGGGGACTTTTCCGAACACTGCGTCATCAGCAAGTGGCCCGCGGTCACCGCGAGCACGACGACGATGAGGATGGGGTGGGCCCGCCTCTTCCGTACCGGCGCATTCCAGTCCGACTCATTCAAACCCATCTCAGCCGCCTCTCGCCCAGTCGCGTGGCTGGCGCAGCACCTCCACCAGCCGCGCCTCCGGCGTGCCGGGTTCGGGGTGGTAGTCGTAGCGCCAGCGGACCTGCGGCGGCAGGGACATGAGGATGGACTCGGTGCGCCCGCGCGTCTCCAGGCCGAAGACGGTGCCCCGGTCATAGACGAGGTTGAACTCCACGTAGCGCCCGCGCCGCACCTCCTGCCAGAAGCGCTGCCCCTCCGTCACCGGCGTGTCCTTGCGCCGCTCGGCGATGGGCAGGTACGCGTCCAGGAAGGCCCGGCCGCAGTCCTGGACGAAGGCGAACTCCTTCTCCAGCTCCCCGCCCATGTTCTCGAAGAAGATGCCGCCCACCCCGCGCGTCTCCTCGCGGTGGCGCAGGTAGAAGTACTTGTCACAGGCGCTCTTGAAACGCGGGTAGTAGCCCGCGTCGTGCTTGTCACAGGCGGCCTGGTGCACGCGGTGGAAGTGCGCCGCGTCCTCTTCATAGAGGTAGTAGGGCGTCAGGTCCGCGCCGCCGCCGAACCACGCCTTCCCGCCCTGCTGGATGAAGCGGTAGTTGGCGTGCACGGTGGGCACATGCGGGTTGCGCGGGTGCAGCACCAGGGAGATGCCACCCGCCCAGAAGTGGCGGCCTTCGCCCTGGAGCTTCTGCGCGAACTGTTCCTCCAGTTCGCCGTACACCACGGACGTGTTGACGCCGGCCTTCTCCAGCACGGCGCCGTCCTCCAGCACCCGGCTGCGTCCACCGCCGCCGCCCGGCCGGGTCCAGGAGTCCTCGCGGAAACGCACCGAGCCGTCCAGCCGCTCCAGGCCGCCGCAGATGTCGTCCTGCAGCGACCGGATGAAGCCCGTCATCCGCTCCTTGAGGCTCTCAACGTCCACCGTCGTCATTCGCTCTCCCGAAGGCTCGGCGCGCGGGGGCGCCCGCGTCCGGCCTACACCAACTTCCCGGTCCTGCGGAGAACTCCCGCGCACTACTGCTGCATCGAGTATTCGTCCGGGGCCTCGAAGTCCACGGGCGGGACGGACGGCGCCATCTGCCCCGCCGCGTCGAAGGCCTGGATGCGGGCCCGGTAGCTGCGGCCGTCCTCCATGGCGAAGGTGCCGCTGCAGGCCTCATGGCCGATGAAGGCGGTGTTGTTGCTCACCGGCACCACGTACTGCTGCACGCTGGGGCCAGGACGGCGCGGCTCCAGCTTCACCACCAGGTACGCCGGGCTGTCCTCCTTCAGCGACAGGTTGAGCCGCACGAAGCGGGCGGTGCCCTGCGCGGTGCGGCGAAGGAAGCCCTCGGAGACGGCGGGCCGCTTGAGCCAGCGAGGGGCCTGCTTGTCCGGCCCCTTGCCCGTGCGCCACTCGGGCAGCATGGTGCCCCGGCCGTTGAGGAGCGCCACGTTGGGCAGCACCTCATCCACGCGCAGCGTGTAGCGCTTGTCCGCCTCCATGGCCCCGGCGGGCTTGAGGATGACGGTGACGCGGCCCAGGCTGCTCTCCCAGCCGCGCTGCACCGCCACCTCGACGACGTGGCTGTCCGACACCAGCCGCAGCTTCTTCCCCACCAGCGCGGCCACCTGGGGGCGCGCCGTCCCGACGCCTTCCAGCAGGAAGCGGGAGTTGGTGGGGATGATGGAGCCCGGTGTGGGGAAGAGCTGCACGCCATCCCCCAGGCACTGGGCCGCGGCGGAAGAGGCGTAGAGCGATACGAGCAAGGGGACCAGGAATCTCAGCACCATGACCCCGAGTCTGCGCGTCACCGGCCCCGAAGGCCAGCGAAGCGCCCATGGAAACACGCGACGTGCGGGTTTTCCCTGGCGAAAACGGCGCTCAGTGCATGCCGCCGTCTTCCTCTGGAATCGCGATGGGGCCGAACTTCGCCTCGTAGCGTTGGATGTTGTCCTGCATCGCCGCCACCAGGCGCTTCATGTGCTTGGGGTTGGTGATGATGCGCGAACGCACCCGGGCCTTGGGCTGCTGGGGCTGGACGTAGATGAAGTCCAGGGTGAACTCGGTGTCGGAGTGGTTCACCAGGGCCATGTTGACGTACTGACCATTGGCCACGTCTTCGTCCATCTGAATCTGCAACTGCATGTCCGGGGGCTTCGGAGTGTCCGCCATGAGGCAGGGGGCATAGCGCCTGCGCTCGCGCGTGGCCAGTGTCACGGCGTGAGCCCGCTCCCAGAAGCCGCCCCCCTGGACCCGAGAAAGACGGCGCCCTTCGAGCTGGGCCGGGGCCAGGAGGTGTGCCTGCTCCTGCATGGCTTCACGGGGAGCCCCTGGGACGTGCGCCCCCTGGGTGAGGCCCTGGCGGTCCGTGGCCTGCGCGTGGTGGCGCCGCGCCTGCCCGGCCATGGCACCACCCCACAGGCCCTGCTCGACGTCACCTGGCGTGACTGGTTGGCGGCGGCGGAGCATGCCCTGCACGCGCTCCGGGGCCACCGGAGCGTGTTCGTGGCGGGCCTGTCCATGGGCGCGCTGCTGGCGCTCGAGCTGGCCGCGCGGCATCCGGAGGCGATACGCGCGCTGACGCTGATGGCGCCCGCCGTGCGCTTCCGGGGGCCGCGCATGTTCCTGGTCCGGCAACTGGCGCGCACGCCCGTCCTGGAGTGGACGCGTCCGTGGGTGGCGAAGACGGGCACCGACATCTCGGACCCGGAGGCGCTGGCGGAAGCGCCCGTGCTGCCCGCCTTTCCCGTGGCCCGGCTGCGGGACTTGTGCACGTTGCAGGCGCTGGCCATCCGGGACGCGGCCCGCGTGCGCTGCCCCACCCTGGTGGCGGTGGCGGAGCAGGACCACGTCGTGGACCCGGAGGGCGGGCGGTGGCTCGCACGGCGCCTCACCGCGGCGCCTTCGGTGCGCGTCCTGTCGCTGCGGCAGGGGTATCACATCATCCCTCGGGACACGGCGGGGCCCTTGCTGGCGGCGGAGGTCGGAGACTTCCTGGCGCAGCAGCGGAGCGCCTCGTGGTGGGAGGCCGCGTCGCCCGCCGCTGGCGCCTGAGTGGGGTGCGGGCATGCGCTGAAGGTCGAGCGACGGACAGGGCATCCGTGTATGGAGAAGCCCCCATGTCTCCGCCCGACTCCCCTCCCCTGGTCGAACTGCGCGACGTCACGAAGGCCTATGCCGAAGGCGACACCACGCGCGAGGTGCTCTCCGGCGTGCGGCTCTCCCTACGTCGAGGCGAGTTCGTGGTGCTGCTGGGGCGCAGCGGCTCGGGCAAGTCCACGCTGCTCAACCTCATCAGCGGCATCGACCTGGCCAGTCAGGGCGAGGTCCGCGTGGATGGCCGCGACCTGGGACGGATGAATGAGCGCGAGCGCACGCTGCTGCGGCGCGAGCGCATCGGCTTCATCTTCCAGGCCTTCAACCTGCTCCCCACGCTGACGGTGGAGGAGAACGTGCGGCTGCCGCTGGAGCTCAACGGCCATGGCGGCGCGGAGGCCTGTGCGCGGGCGCGGGCGCTCCTCGAACAGGTGGGGCTCGGCGCTCGCGCCAGCAGCTTCCCGGACCGGCTGTCCGGCGGCGAGCAGCAGCGCGTCGCGGTGGCCCGCGCGCTGGCCCATGAACCCCCGCTGCTGCTGGCGGACGAGCCCACCGGCAACCTCGACGAGGCCACGGGACGGCAGGTGCTGGACCTGCTGGAGGCGCTGACCCGGAAGGGCAACACCTGCGCGCTCGTCGTCACCCACGAGCCCGGCCTGGTGGCCCGCGCGCACCGCGTCCTGACGATGGAGGGCGGCCGGCTGGTGGAGGTGGAGCACACGCCCCTCCGCGCGATGAAGGAGGCGCTGTGAAGGGGCTGCTGGTCCGCTCCAGCCTGCGCCACCTGGGCCGCCACCCGTGGCTGACGGCCCTGTCGCTGCTGGGCATCGCGCTGGGCGTGGCGGTGGTGGTGTCCATCGACCTGGCCAGCGGCAGCGCCCTGCGCGCCTTCGAGCGCTCCACCGACGCGGTGGCCGGACGCGCCACGCACCAGCTCCTGGGCGGCTCCACGGGCGTGCCGGAGGCGGTGTACCAGGCGCTGCGCGTGCGCCCCGGCGCCCCCGTGGCCGCGCCCGTGGTGGAGGGCTACGTCCAGGCGGCGGTGGGCGACAAGCGCACGCTCACCGTGCTGGGCGTGGACCCCTTCGCGGAAGGGCCGTTCCGCGACTACGCCCGGGGCGAGGCGGTGGGGAACGTGAGCGCGCTGCTCACCGAGCCGGGCGCGGTGATGCTGAGCGCCCGCGCCGCGCGCGCCCTGGGCCTGTCCACCGGCGACACGCTGCCGGTGCGCCTGGAGGGACTGGAGAAGCCGCTGCGCGTGGTGGGGCTGCTGGAGCCCGCGGACGAGGACACCGCGCGGGCCCTGGAGGCCCTGGTGCTCACCGACGTGTCCACCGCGCAGGAGCTGCTGGGGCACACCGGCCGGCTGACGCGCGTGGACCTGCGGCTGACCGGCGGCGACGCGCAGGAACGCGCCGTGGCGGCCACGCTGCCGCAAGGCCTGGAGCTGGTGCGCGCCGCCGCGCGAGCGGGCACGGTGGAGCAGATGACGCGGGCCTTCCGCACCAACCTCACCGCGCTGTCGCTGCTGGCGCTCGTGGTGGGGATGTTCCTCATCTACAACACCATGACCTTCTCCGTGGTGCAGCGGCGCGGGCTGCTGGGCCGCCTGCGCGCGGTGGGCATCACCCGGCGCGAGCTCTTCGCGCTGGTGCTGGGCGAAGCGGCCGTGCTGGGCGCGGTGGGGACCGTGGCGGGCTTGCTGTTGGGCGTGTTGCTGGCGCGAGGGCTGGTGGAGCTCGTCACCCAGACGCTCAATGACTTGTATTTCGTGGTGAGCGTGCGGCGGCTGGCGCTGGAGCCCTTCACCCTGTTCAAGGGGCTGGCGCTGGGACTGGGCGCCACGCTGCTGGCCGCGCTGGTGCCCGCGTGGGAGGCCGCGCGTTCGCCGCCGGTGACGACGATGCGCAGGTCCACGCTGGAGGACGTGTCGCGCGGACGGGCGCCCCGGCTGGCGCTGCTGGGCCTCGGGGTGCTGGCCGCGGGCACCGTGCTGCTGCGGTGGCCCACCCAGGCGCTGCTTCCCGCGTATGGCGGCCTCTTCTCGGTGCTGCTCGGCGCGGCGCTGCTGGTGCCCTGGGCCACGCAGACGGTGTCCTCGCTGGCGGCACGACCGCTGGGCATGGCCTTTGGCCTGCTGGGGCGCATGGCCGCGCGGGGTGTGCACACCAGCCTCAGCCGCACATCCGTGGCGCTGGCGGCGCTGATGGTGGCGGTGGCCACCACGGTGGGCGTGGGCCTCATGGTGTCCAGCTTCCGGGGCACGGTGGTGTCGTGGCTGGACACCTCGCTCCAGGCGGACGTGTTCATCTCACCGCCCTCGCTCGTGGCGCGGCGCGGAGGCGCGACGCTGCTCCCCGGTCTGGCGGAGACGCTGCGCGCCACGCCGGGCGTCGCGGGCAGCAGCACCCTTCGCGTGGCGAACGTGCGCGTGGACGGCGTGCCCACGGACCTGATGGCCGTCGACTTCTCGCGCACGCCGGTGCGCCCCTACACCTTCAAGCAGGGCGACGCGGAGACGGCGTGGCGTGAGCTGGAGTCCTCGCCCGACACGATTCTCGTCTCGGAGCCCTTCGGCTTCCACCGGGGCGTGGAACTGGGGGACACCGTGCGACTGGCCACGGACAAGGGCCCCCGCGACTTCCGCGTGGTGGGCGTGTACTTCGACTACGGCTCCGACGTGGGCACGCTGCTGATGCCACGCACCACCTACGAGCACTGGTTCGACGACCGGGGCATCAGCGGCGTGGCGCTGTACGCGGCCCCCGGCCAGGACGTGGATGCGCTGGTGATCTCGGTGCGCGAGCGCGCCGGAGACGCCCAGGCGCTGCTGGTGCGCGCCAACCGCTCGCTGCGGCAGGCGTCCCTGGACGTCTTCGACCGCACCTTCACGATTACGCAGGTGCTGCGGCTGCTCGCCATTGGCGTGGCCTTCGTCGGCGTGCTGAGCGCGCTGATGGCGCTGCAACTGGAGCGGGCACGCGAGTTCGCCGTGCTGCGCGCCACCGGCCTGACGCCGGAGCAGCTCTGGGGACTGGTGTCCCTGCAGACGGGGCTCCTGGGACTGCTGGCGGGACTGTTCTCCGTGCCGTTGGGCGTGGGGCTGGCCTACGTGCTGGTGCACGTCATCAACCAGCGGTCCTTCGGCTGGACGCTGCAACTGGCCCTGACGCCCCAGACACTGGTGCAGGCCGTGGTGCTGGCGCTGGTGGCGGCGGCGCTGGCGGGCCTCTACCCCGCCTGGAAGATGGCGCGCGCCCATCCCGCGCTGGCGCTGCGGGAGGAGTGACACATGAGCAACGGCCGGGGACTCGTCGTGGGAACGGCGGTGGTGTTGGTGGGGCTGGCGGCGGCGGTGGTGGCCATCACCCGCGAGCCACCACTGCCCGCGCTGCGCCAGGGCGGCACGCTGACCGTGGCCAGCGCCATGAGCGGCAGCACGGAGGGCTATGCGCGCGCGGAGGAGCCTCGGGACTTCCACTTCCCCGAGGACCACGGCCCGCATCCGGAGTACCGCACGGAGTGGTGGTACTGGACGGGCAACCTGGAGACGGAGGACGGGCGCGCCTTCGGCTACCAGTTCACCCTGTTCCGCAACGCGCTGGCCCCCGAGGCCACGCCGCGTGACTCCGCCTGGGGCGCGAGCCAGGTCTACATGGGGCACTTCGCGGTGACGGACGTGGCCCGTGGCGGATTCCACGCCGCGGAGCGCTTCAGCCGCGTGGCGCTGGGACTGTCCGGCGCCACCGCGCAACCCTTCAAGGTGTGGCTGGAGGACTGGGAGGCGGCCAGCGCGGGCCCGTCCACCTGGCCCATGCGGCTGCGCGCGCGGACCGACGCGGTGACACTGGAGCTGCTCCTGGAGCCGGGCAAACCCCCGGTGCTCCAGGGCGACCGGGGCCTGAGCCAGAAGAGCGCGGAGCGCGGCAACGCGTCCTACTACTACTCCATGACGCGCATGCCCTCACGCGGCACGGTGCGGGTGGACGGGCGCACGTACGCGGTGAAGGGCCATAGCTGGATGGACCGCGAGTGGAGCACCAGCGCGCTCGGCGCGAACCAGGTGGGCTGGGATTGGTTCTCGCTCCAGCTCTCCGATGGCAGCGAGCTGATGTACTACCAGCTCCGTCACCGGGACGGCTCGCCGGACGCGTTCAGCACCGGCCTGTGGGGGCCCCCCGAAGGCACGGGTGAAGCGGTGCACGTCGGCCGTGACGACATGAAGCTCACGGTGCTGGACACCTGGAAGAGCCCACACAGTGGCGGTGAATACCCGTCACGCTGGCGCATGCAGGTGGATTCGCTGGGCCTGGACCTCACCGTGACACCGCGCCTGGCGGACCAGGAGCTCCCCGTCAGCGTGCTGTACTGGGAAGGCACGGTGGGACTGGAGGGGACGCGCGCGGGCCAGCCCCTCACGGGGCGCGGGTATGTGGAGCTGACGGGCTACGCGGACACGCAGGGGCCTCGGCGCAGGGAGTCCCAGGCGCGAGGCACGCCGGAGGCGCAAACCACGCAGAACATCCGGTAGCGCATCCTCGCCTCCAACCCGGGGGCATCCCGTTCGCCAACTCCAGACAGCCGGAATCGCCGAACGGCTTGGGCAAACGCTTTGCCGCCTGCCTGGATTGCCCGGGCCTCCGCTCCAGTGGCACGAATCAGGTGCCAGGGCCTTCACCGGCGCGTGCCCGGTGAGAACGGGAGCGGACCATGCAACGGATGCGAGCGAGCTTTCTGATTCGGGGCGTGGACGGAAGATTGCGACACGGCAAGGCGCTCTTCTCGGGCCTGGCGTATTCGTTGAGGCACGACGGCACGCTGGATTCACTGATGGCGGCGTCGGAAGGTGTCATCACCGGCCCCTCCCCCGACTGGCTCCCGCTGCCCGAAGGCGGGCTGCGCGTGAACAGCGCGCTGCTGGAGATGCCCGAGGACTACGGCCCTCGCCTCTTCCAGGGCCGGCCCTTCACGGGCATCGCCTATGCCTTCACGCGCAACGGCTACTGTACCTCCGAGGTGGAGTACGCGGGCGGCTTCGCCACCGAGGTGTCCGAGCGGCGCTGGTACGTGTCGGGACAACCCAAGATGCACGTGGACGGCGGTGAGTACACGTCCTGGTTCCCCGACGGACGCATCCAACGCCGGGGCTTGAAGGGTGAGCTCGTCTACGGCCTCAACACGCGGGACGACGGCCACCTGCGGGAGCTGGTGCTGCGGGACGCGAGCTTCCTGGACATGGAGATATTGAGCGCGCTGACGCCGACGGAGGAGTTCCAGATGCTCGGCGGCGCGGTCGACACGGCGATGCTGCACACGCTGCGGGAGCAGACGGACATCGGCGCCGTCCCAAGGCTCCGGCTGGTGCAGACCCGCGTGGGCGCGGAGGGCGTCGAAATCCTGGCCGCCTTCAAGAACCTGCGGGAGGTCTGGTTCGACGGCAACCCGGGCCTGGGGCTCCAGGAGGCCCTGAAGCTCGAGCGGCTCCGGCCCGGCTGCGTGGCGCACCACGTGGACCCCGACGCGCTCCCGCCCGTGCGCAGGCCTCGCGTCCTGTCCTCCGCGGCCAACGGACACACGGCACGTCCCCGAGGGTGAGGCGTCCGGGTTCCTCATGAGAGCAGCGCGGAGCCCTGCCGCTTCCTCGGCCTTCCCCTGCCCCACCCCACTGCCTGACATTCCCCCCTGGCACCCTGCTTGCCTCTGGAGTCAGGACGCGAAGTGACGCGTCCAAAGACAGACGCCGGAGGCGGACCCAGGTATGAGTGGACTTGGACAGGGCAGGTGGTGGGCGGGCGTGCTCGGGCTGACGTTGCTGCTGAGCTGTCATGGCAGCGAGCAGCTCCAGTCGCCGCCGTCCACAGACGATGGGATTGGCGAAGGGAACGAACCACCCCCCACCGAGCCGCCCGGAGAGCCACCACCGGGCGGAGGCGAGGAGCCGCCGCCCGAAGAGGGTCCGGACTCGGGGACGCCCGTGGATCCACCCCCGGTGGAGCCCGACGCGGGCACGAACGGTCCCGTGGGCGGCGGCGAACCCATTCCTCCTGACAGCGCGAGCTGGCGCTTCTGGGGTACCGCCGAGGGCGGCCCTCGCGAGGTCCTGGGTGTCACCCAGGACGAGGGAGGCAACATCTGGGTCGCGGGCGGCGAGGACGGCCTGTGCCTCCTGCGCCCGGGCGCCACCGCCCTGCGTTGCTACACCCTGGCGGACGGCCTGAAGCCCTGGGCGCCGTGGAAGGGCAAGGACCCAGCGCCCGAAGCGCGCTACCTCAAGGTCCTCTCGGTGACGGGTGGCCCCGCGGGCACCGTCTTCGTCGGCTACGAGGGCCGGCCCAACTGCGAGAGCGAGTTCTACAAAGCCCCCGGCGTGTTCGAGGACCCCGCCATCTACAAGAGCGGTGACGCGGACCGCGTGGAGCTCCAGCCGGACGGAACGCTCCGCGTGGTGCACTACGACATCCACTCGCCCGCGCACTCCGTGCCCGGTTACGGCCACCGCGAGAAGCTCTGCTCGGTGAACCGCATCATCTGGGACAAGGCACGCAACAGCCTGTGGTTCGCGTCCAACCACGGCCTGGCGTGGGGTGAGCCCGACTACCAGGGCGGCGAGGCGTGCGCCAACGCCGAGGTCGTCGCCGCCAACGCGTGGGTCTACACGGGGGGCGAGAAGCGCCAGCGCTGCAAGTTCGGCGTCATGGAGCACATCCATCCCGCCATCGCGATGGGCGACGGCACCAGCGAGGACAGCCGGCTCGCCGGAGACGTCTGGGGCGTGGCGGTGCGGCCCGACGGCGACGTCTGGCTGGGCACGCACATCCGGACCACGCGGTTCAAAATCATGACCAACGCCGTGGGCCACGAGGGCACCGGCGCGCCATGGAACTTCGAGATGGCGCG
Organism: Myxococcus sp. AB056; assembly: GCF_006547365.1. Lineage (NCBI taxonomy): Bacteria > Pseudomonadati > Myxococcota > Myxococcia > Myxococcales > Myxococcaceae > Myxococcus > Myxococcus sp. AB056. The sequence continues at coordinate 87,334 of NZ_VHLB01000001.1, forward strand.
CAAGCAGAGCGAGGAAAAGAAGCACGTCGCCAACCGCATCGACCTGTGGCCGGACGCCGTGGCCGAACCCCAGTTCCCCACCCATGCGCAGCGCAAGGACGACCTGGTGAGCGACCTGGTGCTGATGCCGGACGGCACCGTCTGGGTGTCCAGCTTCGCGTGGGGCCTGGCGAAGATGAGCGACGCCGGACTGGTGACGGGCTACCTGCTGGAGGGCGACGGCGACCGCAACATCTCCTCGCTGGAGCTGGACTCGCGCGACGGCAGCCTCTGGATTGGCCACCGCTGGGGCAAGGGCCTGAGGCGCATGCACGGCGAGGGGGCCTTCGTCAGCCACAACCCGGCGCTCGGAGGGCTGTCCGCCCTGCCCGTCTGGGACATCCAGATGGTGGGCAGCGGTGACGCGCGCAAGGTGCTGGTGGCCTTCAGTGCCCAGCGGGACGCGGCGGGCGCCATCGTCCGCCCGGGCGCCATCGGCATCTACAGCGGGAAGTAGGCAGACCGCCTGATTGCCTTCCGTGCCTGCCAGGGGGCCCGGGAGGCACTTCCTTCGGCCAGGGCTGCCCCCGGCGGAGGGAAGCGTCAACTTGAGGGCACTCCGCGCCCGCGGGGCATCTCCGCCCCGGCGGGGGCTCTCAACGCATCGACGAACAGAGGAGCCACCATGTCGCTACTGGACAACATCTTGGGGAATCGTCGCAGCTCGGGCTTCGGTGGATGGAACCGTGGCCGGAGCAGGTATGGACGCCGGGGCCACGGCGGTTACGGCCGCGGCCGGGCGGCCTCGAGCGGCGTGTTCGGCAGCTCGCTGGGCCGCATCGCCCTGGGCGGGCTGGCCGCGCTCGGCCTCCGGAAGGTGCTCGGTAACCGGCGCCCCTACGGCTACTAGCCGCGCCGCCGGGCAGGAAGCTCGCCTGCCCGGCCCCTCGACTGGAGTAGGGTCCCTCCCCGCTGGCATCCACCATAGGGAGGGCACACCCCATGCCGAAGGCGAAGTACGTCCTGGCCCTGGACCAGGGCACCACTGGAACGCACGTCTCCATCCTCGACACGAAGCTGCAGGTGGTCGGCCGCTCCTACAAGGAGTTCACCCAGCACTTCCCCAAGCCGTCCTGGGTGGAGCACGACCTGGATGAAATCTGGGCCAGCAGTGAATGGTGTATCGCCCGGGCTCTGAAGGACGCAGGCCTTCGCGGCAAGGACATCGCCGCCATCGGCATCACCAACCAGCGCGAGACGACGGGCCTGTGGATGCGCGGCAGCGGACAGCCGCTGTCCCACGCCATCGTCTGGCAGGACCGCCGCACCGCCGAGCAGTGCCGCCGGCTCAAGGAGCAGGGCGTGGAGCCGCGCGTGCGCGAGGTGACGGGGCTGGTGGTGGACCCGTACTTCTCCGGCACCAAGCTCACGTGGATGTTCGACCACCTGAAGGGCGCTCGCGCGAAGGCGGAGAAGGGCGACGTGTGCTTCGGCACCATCGACACCTGGCTCGTCTACAAGCTCACCGGCGGCGCGGCGCACGTCACCGACGTGTCCAACGCCAGCCGCACGCTGCTCATGGATTTGACGACGCTCCAGTGGAGCGACGAGATGCGCGCCATGCTGTCCGTCCCCGCCGCGTGCCTGCCGCAGATTCGCGGCTCCGCGGAGGTGTACGGCACCACGCGTGGCATGCGCAGCCTGCCGGACGGCATCCCCGTGGCGGGCATGGCGGGAGACCAGCAGGCCGCGCTCTTCGGCCAGGCGTGCTTCGAGCCCGGCGAATCCAAGTGCACCTATGGCACCGGCGCCTTCCTGCTGATGAACACCGGCTCAGAGCCGGTGCGCTCGTCGGCGGGCCTGCTCACGACCGTAGCGTGGCGGCTGGGCGGCACCGGCACCACCACGTACGCGCTGGAGGGCAGCAGCTTCATCGCCGGCGCGGCGGTGCAGTGGATGCGCGACGGGCTCAAGGTCATCAAGCGCGCGCCGGACATCGAGGCGCTGGCCGCCAGCGTGAAGGACTCCGGGGACGTCGTCTTCGTGCCCGCGCTGGCCGGACTGGGCGCGCCACACTGGCGGCCCGAGGCGCGCGGCCTCTTCGCCGGCATCGACCGCTCCACCACCGTGGCCCACATGGCGCGCGCGGTGCTGGAGGGCATCGCGCTGCAGATTCATGACCTGGCGGAGGCCATGCGCCGCGACAGCGGGCGGGACATCCCCGTGTTCAAGGCGGACGGCGGCGCGGCGGCCAACAACCTCCTCATGCAGTTCCAAGCGGACGTGCTGGGCGTGCCGCTGGTGCGCCCGCGCAACCTGGAGACGACGAGCCTGGGCGCGGCCTTCCTCGGCGGCCTGGGCGCGGGCATCTGGGACAGCCCCGAGGCCATCCGCCGCGCGTGGAAGGCGGAGAAGACGTTCAAGCCGAAGATGAAGCCGGATGCCCGCGAGCGGCACCTGGCCAAGTGGAAGCGGGCCGTGGAGCGCGCATGAGACAGGCACCCCACGTCCTTCGGTTGCTGACGGTGCTGCTGGCGGTGGGCACGGGGGTGGGGTGCCCCATGGGCCCTTGCGAGGACCACGCGCCATCCCCCCTCTTCGACAGCACGATGGTCGGCGTGGGCCAGCCGCAGGCGCTCACCGTCCACGGCGTCTTCAGCAGGTGTGGCGCCTCGCAGGAAGACCGGGCGCAGTCCGTCTCCGTGGAGGTGAGGGACCCGCAGAACCGCGTGGTCCCCGCCACCGCGGAGTTGATGGTGCATGGGGCGTCCGCCATCGTGCGGTTCACGCCGGAGCAGACGGGGTACCACCACCTCGTCGTCTCCTTCTCTCCGGTGGGCAGCGTGCGCCAGTCCTCCCTCTACGTGGTGGAGGACCACAGCGCCCAGGCGCCCCTGGCGGACTTGTCCACCGTGGTGGCGTGCCCTGGCGTGGACCGGACGTCGTCGGGAACGTGGCTGTGCGGCAGCCAGGCGCTGCGCACGCCGGACCAGGAGCCCCAGCCCCTGGGCGACTACTTCGCCCCCGCCGTCGTGGCCGGCGACGTGGTGTGGGTGACGGAGGCCGCCCGGGTGCGCCGCTATATCGACATGGGAAACGGGCCCCTCGCGACCTCCGCCGATGCGCCCTTCCCCGCCACGGGCGCGCCCGCCGATGCGCCGCCCCATGCGCGGCTCGCCACCGCGACTGAGTTGCTGCTGCTGGATGAAACGCATCTGCACCGCTACGCCTTCTCGGAGGAGGAGGGGTTGCGCGCCATGGGCTCCACCCCCGTTCCCCCCTCGCGGCTGGCCACGTTCAGCGATGACATCCCCTCGCTGCTGATGCGCGCGGGCGAGCGGCTTCTGGTGGTCCGCATCGCCGAGGCGCCAGCGCCCGCCACCATGGCCATCGAGGCCTGCCCCTACCAGTTCGACGCCGCGGGCGCGCCGCAGCCCGTCCCCGACGAGCCCTGCCACAGCGTCCCCGGGCTGCCCGTGGGCCACGAGGAGGGGGTGCTGTGGGCGCGCGCCGCCTCCGGCACGCAGAACCTGGAGCTGCTCCGGTACTCGGCGGCGAGCGGCCGCCTGCGCCTGGACGGCGTCCTGGAGATGACCTCCTCCTTCCAGTTGCAGAGCGCCAGGCGTCTGCGGACGACGGGCTTCGGGCTCCCCGTGGTGTCGCCGGCCACGGGCGCATCGAGGTCCTACGCCGTGCCCCGCTGGCGCGCGGAGACGGGCACCGTCACCCTGGAGCTGCTGCCGTCTCCTGACGGGCGCCAGCCTCCCTTCGTCGGTGGGCGCTACTTCCACCTGGAGCACTGGAACATTCTGTACGGCGTGAAAGTGTACGCGCGGCCGTCCACCCCATGACGATGGACGGCGGGTGTCTTCCCTCAAGCCTGGGAGCGGGTAGAAAGGCAGCCATGGCTTCCAAACCCACGCTGCTCGCACCCGAGGCGCTCCAGTCCTTCCTCTCGCAGCACACCGAGTGGAAGCACGAGGGCGGGATGATTCGCCGCACCTTCGAGGCCCCCACCTTCCTCGCCGGCATCGCCTTCGTGGAGCAGGTGGCGCAGGCGGCGGAGAAGGCGGACCACCACCCGGACATCGACATCCGCTGGCGCAAGGTGACACTGGCGCTCGTCACCCATGACGCCGGGGGCCTCACCGCCCGCGACACCGCGCTGGCCACCGAGGCGGACCGCCTCTTCACGGAGGCCACGCGCGCTCGGTGAGTCCCTCCAGGTCGGTGGCGCGTCCGGCAGGACGCGGTGGCGGGGGGGTGAAAGCGTTCGGGTGCGCGCTGGTGCTGGGCGCCACGTCAGCGGCATGGGCGCAGGAGACGCCCCCTCCGCTGGAGCCTCGCCCGGAGCGGCTGTACCTCAACCCCGGCGCGCTGCTGGGCTCCGCGCGCATGGTGGCGATGGGCGGCGCGTACGTGGGCATCGCCGAGGGCGCCGCGGGGCTGCCCAGCAACCTGGCCTCGCTGGCACACCGGGGTCCGGCCTTGGAGAAGGACTGGGATTTGGGCGTCACCCTGTCCTGGCTGGACCTGCCCTTCACCGGCTCGCGCAAGCGGGACGTGGACAACGACGGGCAGCCCGACGAGTCCCACGACAGCCGGCAGCTGCTGGGCGGCCTGCTGCTCCAGTACAAGCGCTTCGGCATCGGCTTCGCGATGCGCAACAGCGTGGTGTCCTACTGCGCCACGGCCGCGTGCGCGGGGCCCGGTGAGCGCATCCGCGTGTCGCTCACGCAGTCGGTGCTGGCGGGGGCCATGTCCTTTGGCCAGGACGACTTCATCCTCGCGCTGGGCATCTACGCGGCGCAGGCCTCCTTCCGGCTGGACTCCGGAGGCACGGACCTGCGCTACGGCGACACGGGCGTGGCGGTGGACATCCTGTACCGGCCACATGGCCGCCCCTGGCGCATGGGCGTGACGGTCCGGCCGGAGGTGGTGGGAGACTGGCGGCGCGAGCCGAACCAGCTCCCGGAGCTGGCGGGGCGTACCCTCTTCGGCGCGGTGGTGTCCCCCGCCGTGCTGTCGGTGGGCGCCAGCTGGCGGCTGGGCGAAGGCTCGGAGCGCTACAACCGGCTGTCCCCCGCGGCACGGCGGCAGCTCCTCGTGGAGGGAGACGCGCTGCCGGTGCCGGAAGCCGAGCCCCTGGACGCGCCCGCTGGCCGCTGGCTCATCAGCGCCCAGGTGGACCTCATCTCCAGCGTGGACAACGCGGTGCCCGCGCGCACCTTCGCGTCCACGGCGGACGAGGCCACGGTGGGCAAGGGCACCTCCTTCGCGCCGCGCATCGGTGTGGAGCATGACACGGTGCCGGGCATGATTCGGCTGCGGGCCGGCGCGTACGCGGAGCCGTCCCCGTTCGACAAGCGGCCCGCGCGCCCCCACGTCACCGGCGGATTCGAGGTGTTCGTCTTCCGCTACTGGGAGGACTGGTCCGTGACGGCCTCCTTCGACCTGGCGCGCCGCTACACCAACGTGGGCCTGTCCGTGGGCTTCTGGCGCTGAGGCACCTCGGGCGCCACGGCCATGGAATGCCAGGCCCCTGATGGGGCAACGGGAGTGCCACCTTCGGGGCGGCATTTCCCACGGTCAGCGGAGCCGCCTCGCGCATCCGGGCGGCCAGGCAGGCAAACGCCCCAGTGGGTGTTGCTGACACAGACACGCATGCCGACCCTCCCCTGGGCGAAGCGGGGGGACTGCATGCATCCAGCGTGGCGATGGGTCCGGACCGTCGTGAGTGCGGCGGTTCTGGGTGGGGCGGGGTTGTGGCTGGGCTGTGGTGGGAAAAGCACGAGCGAGCGTCCTGGCGAGGAGCGCTGTACGGAGGACCCCACGGGGGACTGCGTCGCGCCTCCCGAAGAAGCTCCGGAGACACCTCCGGAAGAGAGGCCACCCGGCGTGCCACCGCCACCACCGCGTCCGCCACCGCCACCACCGGGGCCGGGCAGCACGCTGTGGATGCAGCGCGAGGGCACGCCCCAGGACGACCTGGCGCTGGGCGCGGCGGTGGATGCCAGCGGCGACCTCCTCACGCTGTCGCTGCATGACATCGATGACCTGGACAGCCTTCAGCCCACGGATAACCGGGCGAAGCTGGTGCTGACGCGCCGCGCGCCCACGGGCGAGCCGCGCTGGCAGAAGGCCTTCGACGTGAGGGCCCCGGAGGCGCCGCTGGAGGTGCGCGCGTTCGTCCGGGGCCGCATCGCCGCGGACCCGGCGGGCGGCATCGTCATCGCCGGCACCACGGAGGGCGTCCTGGACCTCCTCAGCCACAAGCTGGGGGATGGCACCTTCGTGGTCCGGATGGACGCGGACGGCAACGTCCTGTGGACGAACACGCCCGTGGGCACCGGCCTCGCGGTGGCGGACCTGGCGGTGGACACCCAGGGGCGGACGCTGGTGGCCTTCAACGCGCCGGGCAGCACGGACTTTGGCAACGGCGTCACCGGCGCTGGCGCGGTGGTGGTGACATACGCCCACGGCGGGCTGGCCGAATCCGCCGTGTCCGTGGGCCAGCCCCAGGGGGGTGGGCGCGTGGCGCTCACGACGCTGGCGGTGGATGGCGCCGGGCGCATGGCGGTGGGCGGCCAGTACGAGGGCGCGGTGCGCTTCGGCAGTCAGCAGGTGAGCGCCGCCGAAGGCGGCAGTCCCTTCGTCGCGCTCTACCAGCAGGGCTCGCTGACGTGGACCAAGGCCATGAGCCAGGCACGCGGCACCCTGCGCGACGTGGCGATTGACGGCGAGGGCACCGTGGTGGCCGCGGGCCCATTCCTGGGCACCGTGCGCTGGGGTGACATGCAGGTGCCGGGGCATGCGTTCCGGGACACCCCCTTCATCGTCTCCGCCAAGGCGGAAGGCCAGGAGACCTGGGCCAAGGGTCTGGGGGACGGGCTCCAGGTGGACGCAGTCGCGCTGGCGCCCTCCGGAGAGCTGATGGTGGCGGGCTTCACCTACAACCGCATCGAGAACGGCGTTGCGGGCAAGGACGGCATGGGCTCGGCGCAGCCCGTGGCCCTGCGCTACGACGCGGCGGGCACGTCGCTTCTCACGACGATGTTCCTGTCGGACCCGCCCCGGCCGAGAGGCGAGCTGTATGGCATGGAAGCCATTTCCTCCATGGGCGTGCTGCCCGACGGGGATGTCTTCCTCTTCGGCCACACGGACCGCGAGACTGACTTCGGCACCGGACGCCAGAGCCCCGCGCGCGGCGATGTCTTCCTGCTGCGACTGAAGCGCTGAGCGGCGCCTGAAAACACCAAGGGCCATGGGAGTCCAGCCCCCATGGCCCTGAAGTGATTGACCGCGGAACGCCTCAGCGGCGCGTCGTGCGCCGGGCCGGTGACTTCCGGGCGCCGCCACGCGTGGTGGTCCGCTTCGTCGCGGTGACGCGCGTCCCCGTCTTGCGGGCGGTCCGTCCCGCCGTCCCCGTCTTCCGCGTGGTGGCCTTGCGCGCGCCGCGGCCGGTGGCTCGCGTGGCGGACTTGCGCGTAGCGGACTTGCGGGTGGCCGTCTTCCCGCGTGCCGCCGTCTTCTTCGCGCGCGGAGTCCCCCGCTTGGTGGTGGCCTTGCGCGCGGACTTCCGCGTGCTGCCCGTCCGTGAAGCGCTCTTGCGCTTCGTGGCGGTGCGGCGCCGCGGCGTGGGCGCAATGCCCGCCTCCGCCGGGGAGGGAGAGACATCGTCGGTCAGCTGCGGATTGACGGACTCGTTCGTCATTCAGTCGGCTCCGGTTGGGGAAGACTGCAGGCGATGCATGGACAGGGTACGCCCATGCACGCCAGGGCGTGTGCGGTGAAGGCACGCAGATGAACGACAGCGGACGAATGACGTGCACCGCGCGCGGGCGTCATGCCCCGGAGGGCATGTCCCGCGACGAGTCCTCGTCAGCTCGCGCCCTTGAGGAAGGCCGCGAGCTTCTCGTACGCGTCCGCGAGCGGCGCGATGGGCGCGCTCTCGTTGGCCTGATGCGCCTGGGCCGTCTCACCCGGCCCGAAGTTGATGGCATCCACGCCCCACTCCCCGAAGCGCGCCACGTCCGTCCAGGCCTGCTTGGAGGCCGCGGGCAGGCCGGTGAGGGCCATCAACTTCTGGAACAGCGGGTTGCCCGCCACCACCGGGCCGCTGGGCGACGCATCGGTGAACTCCACCTCGGCCCGCCCGGCGACGAGCGCGTGCACGTCCGCCTTCGCCTGTTCGATGCTCTTGCCCGGCGCGAAGCGGTAGTTGAGGTTCAGCTCGAAGGCCTCGGGGATGACGTTGCGCGCGCGGCCCCCCTTGGCGAGCGTGGCGTTGATGACCTCGTAGAACGGGAAGCCGGCGACGTTGACCTCCACGCGCTGACGCCCGAGCAACTCCGCGAGGAACGGCCCCGCCTTGTGGATGGCATTCTCCCCCTGCCACGGCCGGGCGGAGTGCGCGCTGCGCCCGGTGAAGCGCACGGTGACCTGCATGGAGCCGACGCAGCCCACCTGCACCACGCTGTCGGTGGGCTCCATGGCGATGCCGAACCGCACCTTCGCCAGGTCCGGCCGCTTCTCGTACAGCGGGATGAGGCCGCTTTCGGCGTAGGCGCCCTCTTCGCGTTCGTAGAAGAGGAAGGCCAGATTCACGGGCAGCGTGTCGCGGCGCAAATCCTCCGCGAGCGCCATCATCACCGCGAGCCCGCCCTTCATGTCCGAGGCGCCCAGCCCGAAGACGCGCTCGCCCTCGATGCGCGCCTCGCGGCCCGCGTCGCTGGGGTGCGCGGGCACCGTGTCCAGGTGACCGATGAGGGCCACCGTGGGGCGCGCATCCTCCAGCTTGCCGAGCAGCAGCGTGTGGCCGACCCGGAACACCTCTTCCCGCGGGAAGTGCTGGAGCGCCCAGCGCTCCACATGGTCGGCGATGGGCCCTTCCTGGGTGATGGGACTGGGGATGCGGCACAGCTCGAGCGTGGTGCGAGCCAGCCGCGTGGCGAGGTCGATGGAAGCCATACGCCTTCCACCATAGCGCCGGGCGTCAGCCGTCCGCGAACGCTTCCTCGAAGCGCGTCACGCCCTCCAGGACGGAAGCGCACAGACACGCCGGCCCTTCCGTCAGCGCCGTGAAGCCATGCGCGCTGCCGTCCGTCTTCTCCAACTCCTCGCCGGGCCAGACCTCGTGCCCTTCATCCTCGCGGAAGCCCCCCTCCAGCACCAGGTTCCACTCGCGGCCGTGGTGCGTGTGCAGGGGGTAGCGCACCCCCGGGTGGAGCCGGAGGATGGCGGCCATCATCCCTTCGCGCGCGGGGCCCGTCTCCACCGGCATCAGCTCCGAGCCCTCCACCGGTCCGGGCATCCAAGCCGCTGGGTTGCCCACGGCGTTCAGCAGCGCCAGCGCTCGCTCGCGCGGCAGGTCGAAGAAGGCCGCCACCCGGTCCGCGAAGCGGGCCAGCCGCCCCGGACCTTCCATCTGGTCCATCAACCGCGCCAGCACCGCGGGCGGCGGCACCACCAGCGACGCCAGTGCCGCGTGCGTGGACACCAGCCGGTCCGCCACCTCGCGGCACCTCGCGCACTCCGCGAGGTGCTGCTCGACGGACGCCCGGACTGGGGCCTCCAGCATCCCCAGTGCCCATTCGGGCAGGATGTCGTCCAGATGGTGCGCCATCGTCACGTTCCGTGCCGTCACACGCCTTCTACGGCGCGCGCGGGCTGCTGGATTTCAGCCTTTACACCGCCACCGCGAAGTCGCGCAGCGCCGCATTGAGGCTGGTCTTCTGGTCGGTGGACTTCGTCCGCTGACCGATGATGAGCGCGCACGGCACCATGTACTTGCCGGCCGGGAACTGCTTCTCTCGCATGCCGGGAATCACCACGCTGCGCGCGGGGACGCGGCCCTTGAAGACACGCTCCTCGGGGCCGGTGACGTCGATGATTTGAGTGCTCGCGGTGAGCACCACGTTGGCGCCCAGCACCGCCTCCTCCTCCACCACCACGCCCTCCACGACGATGGAGCGGCTGCCCAGGAAGGCACCGTCCTCGATGATGACGGGCGTCGCGGAGGGCGGCTCCAGCACCCCGCCCAGCCCCACGCCGCCGGACAGGTGGACGTGCTTGCCCACCTGGGCGCAGCTGCCCACGGTGGCCCACGTGTCCACCATGGTGCCCGCGCCCACGCGCGCGCCGATGTTCACATAGCCCGGCATCACCACCGCGCCCTTCTCCACGAAGGCGCCGTAGCGCACCGTGCCCGGGGGCACCACGCGCACGCCCGCCGCCTCCAGGCCCTTCTTCAGCGGCACCTTGTCGTAGAACTCGAAGGGCCCCACCTCCATCACCTTCATCTCCGACACCGCGAAGAAGAGGAGGATGGCCTCCTTCACCCAGGCATTCACCTTCCAGCCGTCCACGCCCTTCTCCGCCACGCGGAGCTCACCCGAGTCCAGCCGCGCCAGCGTCTCGCGCACGGCGGCCACGTGGGCAGCATCCTTCAACAACGTCCGATCCGCGAACGCGGCGGACACCCTCTGGGACAGCTCTTCGATAGGGGCCATGGCGCCTCCTTGAAGCACAAAACCCCGCGCCGCGCCGCACCTGGATGAAGGGCTCAGGTGGGAGTGGACGCCTCGTCCAGCTCGGCCAGCGGCAGGGTCTGCGTGGGAATCTCCGCGTGTGCGCCCTTGTCGGCCGCCACCACCCGGCCCGGCATCTGTCCCTCCAGGAACACCGAGCCCCGGGAGACATGCCGCACGCGGGCCAGCGGGAACTCCGTCCACTGCCGGCTGAAGGGCCAGCGCCGCGCATAGAGGTGCTCGCGGCCAATGAGGGCCACGTAGCCCAGCATCGCCCCGCTTTCGTCCCGAACCCGCAGTCCACTGGTGAGGGAGCGCCGCTCGTAGGGCGACGCGACTGTCGGCCACGCCATGAGTGTCACCTCCTGTGCCCTAAAGCTGGGGCCCCCACGCCATGTCCGGGAGCGGACCACCGGGGCCTGATTTCCGCCCGGTTGCCCGGCCGCCTGCCCGGCGTAGCACTCGATTTTTCCTTCCTTTCTTGGATTGTTGACTGGACGCACGGCGAGGGACTCGAAACGTGAGCGGTGCCGTTCACGTTCTTGTGAGAGGCATGTCAGTGAAAACCGTCGAAGGGGATGATGAGCGAGTCCCCCCCGTGGCCTCCATGCGCAACGTGCGGGTCCCTGCCTTTGACTCCATAGGTGACCGATACGTGCATCAACGGGGGACGGCCCTTCTTGAGCTCATGCCGAGCGCAGCAGACCTGCAGCCACGCGGCACCGAGCCTCCAGTCATGGCAGCGCTGATTCAGCCCACCATGCCGCAGTGGGATATGCGGTTTCAGACTGCGTGGCGCGCCGAAATCCTGCTCCAGGTACCGGCGCACGCTCTCCAGCGCCTCCGGACAACTCCCCTGCCGGAGCGTGGCCATCGCGTCGACGCGATGAAGCGCACCTTCGCTCGTGAACGAGGATATGAGATGTCCCTGGTAGGCCCCCAGGGAGACCTTGTTCCCGAGCTTCTCGACCTCGGCGCGAGTCATTGCAGGATGCAGTTTCGCAAAGACAGACTTCTCCGCCGCCGCCAGGGTCGTGACCCAAAGAAGAGCAGCAACGCCCAGGACTCTCGTGGCACAGCGCCGTGCAGACATTGAAGCTCCCCTGCTCAACCATGGCGAGCCTCGTCCGCGCGAAGTGGGCGCGTCGCGAGGCCGGCCCGCACCTCACTCGCGCCCAGCATTGCACGAAGCGGCCAAGGCAACCTGCCCGCTACCGCCCCAGCACCTTCGCCACCGCGTCCACCACCTCGTGGTCCGTGGGGAATGCGAGCGACGCCTTCCGGATGACAACCTTGCCATCCACGGCGACCTCGTAGCTACCCGAAGGGCCCGGCAACAGCTCTGCCTCTACATCCAGCTCATCCTTCAAAGCGGCCGCCGCACGGGCGGCCCGAGGCCTGTAGCCTCAAGCGGTACAGTAGGTAATCGTCACCTTCGGGTCGGCCATGGCCATCCTCCTCACGTGAGCAGGGCACACGGCATGCGCGCCCCATGAGCCAGACTTAGTGCGCGCCGCCACCACACGCCACCCCGCCTGCTCACTCGCCCCTTCTTACCAAGGGTTCTCCGCACACCCGGTAACGGACGAACGGACCATTCCGCCCTCGCACCGGCACGGTTACGTTCCGCCGCACCATGACGGACTTTCGAGAGCGAATCGCCGCCGCCTACGACGCTGACGCCTTCCGCCGTGAATCCCACCGGCTGATGGACACGCTCTCCGACTACCTCGCGCGCACCACCCGCGCCGAAGGTCCCGTGCTCCCCTGGGCCGCCCCCGCGGTGAACGTGGACCGCTTCGCCGCGGCCTTCCCCGAAGCACCCACGGGCGACTTCGCAGACCTCATCGCCCGCGTGCTCTCCGGCTCCAACCACCTGCACCACCCGCGCTACGTGGGACACCAGGTGACGGCCCCCGTGCCGCTGGCCGCCCTGTGCGACGCGGTGTCCTCCCTGCTCAACAACGGCATGGCCGTGTACGAGATGGGCCCCGTCTCCACCGCCATGGAGCGCAACGTCCTGCGCTGGATGGCCGCGCGGCTCGGCCTGCCCGAAACGACCGACGGCGTCCTCACCTCCGGCGGCTCCCTGGGCAACCTCACCGCCCTGCTCGCCGCGCGGCAGGCCAAGGCCGGCTACGACGCATGGAACGGCGGCGCCCACGCCGGCCCGCCCCTCACCGTGCTGGCCGCCCAGACGACGCACTACAGCCTTGCCCGCGCCACCCGCGTCATGGGCTTTGGCGAAGGCGGCGTGACGCCCGTGCCCGTGGACGAACACTTCCGCCTGCGCCCCGAGGCACTCGACGCCGCGCTCGAGTCCGCCACGCGCGCTGGACGCAAGCCCATCGCCGTGGTGGCCAGCGCCGGCTCCACCGCCACCGGCGCCTTCGACCCACTGGAACCCGTGGCCGACTTCTGCGAGCGCAACGGCCTGTGGCTCCACGTCGACGGCGCGCACGGCGCCTCCGCCGTCCTCAGCCCCGCCCACCGGCACCTGGTGCGCGGCATCGACCGGGCGGACTCCGTCATCTGGGACGCCCACAAGGGCCTGCTGATGCCCGCGCTGGTGACGGCCGTCCTCTTCCGCGACGGCGCTCGCTCCTTCGAGTCCTTCTCACAGGAGGCCAGCTACATCTTCCACGGCGACGCGGAGCGCCCCTGGAGCGACATCGGCCTGCGCACCCTGGAGTGCACCAAGGAGATGATGGCCCTCAAGGTGTACGCCTGCCTCGCCGTGCTGGGCACCCGGCTCTTCTCCGACGCGGTGACGGAGTCCTATGAGCAGGCCCACCGCTTCGCCCAGCGCCTCGCCGCCGCCAGCGACTTCGAGGTCGCCGTGCCGCCCGAGTGCAACATCCTCTGCTTCCGTCACACGCCCGCGCACATCCCCGCCGAGCAGTGGGACACCCTCCAGACGAAGCTGCGCGAGCGCCTGGTGACTCGCGGAGATTTCTACCTGGTGCAGACAAAGCTGCCCCGTGGCGTCTATCTCCGTGTCACCCTCATCAACCCGCTCACCACCGACACGGACCTGGACGCCCTCATGGACGCGCTCCGGGCCGCGGCGCTCCGCTGAACGCCGCGCCCCACCCGGCCCACACCTTCCGTGCCAGAAGGTCGCCCCATGACGCAAAATGCGGTACAGCCGCAAAACGCCATGCTCGTCTCACTCGTCATCCCCGTCTACAACGAGATTCCCACCCTCGCCGAACTGCTGCGCCGCTGCGTCGCCGTCGACTTCCCGAAGGAGCTCGTCCTCATCGACGACTGCTCCAAGGACGGCAGCCGCGAATTCCTTCGCCAGCTTCAGGAGCAGGGAGTGGGCCTGTTGGGCGGTACACCGCGCAACCGCAACGAGGTGCGCGTCCTCTTCCAGGAGAAGAACCAGGGCAAGGGCGCGGCGCTGCGGCGAGGCTTCACCGAAGCCACGGGTGACATCATCATCGTCCAGGACGCGGACCTGGAATACGACCCGCGCGACATCCCCAACGTCATCCAGCCCATCATCGACGGGGTTGCGGACGTCGTCTTCGGCAGCCGCTTCACCGGCACGCCCCGGCGCGTCCTCTATTACTGGCACACCGTGCTGAACAACGTGCTCACCACGCTGTCCAACATGACCAGCGGCCTGAACCTCACCGACATGGAGACCTGCTACAAGGCCTTCCGCGCCGAGGTGCTGCGCTCCGTGCAGGTGGAGGAGGACCGCTTCGGCTTCGAGCCCGAAATCACCGCCAAGGTGGCCCGTGGCCGCTGGCGCGTCTTCGAGGTGCCCATCAGCTACCACGGGCGCACCTACGAAGAGGGCAAGAAGATTGGCTGGAAGGACGGCGTACGCGCCCTCTACGCCATCGCCAAGTACAGCGTGAAGCGGTAGGCCCCGGGGGCGGAACGAACGCCGCCCCCAGGCCCGTGGCCCCTACACCTGGGCGCCCGTCGGCTCCGGCTCCGAAGCAGGCGCCGGTGCACCGGTGAGCAGGCTCTTGGCCGCCTCCACCGCGTCCTGCGTGCCCGTCAGCGCCAGCACGTCCCCCGGCAGCAGCACCTCCTGCGCGGACGGCACGGACACGCTTGAGTCCCCGCGCCGGATGGCCAGCACCGTGGCTCCCGTGAGGCCGCGGAGGTTCACCTCGGCCAGCGTCTTCCCCGCCGCGGGACTGGAGGCCTCCAGCCGCACGGGCACGGGCTCACCCAGGCCCGGGAGCACCTTGGAGACGTGGTCCAGCGCGTGCTCATCCGCGCCCGGCTCTCGCGAGTGGGACTGCGCCGCCAGCGCCTCCACGATGACCTGCGCCCCTGCGCGGACGTGGCCGTGCAGGTTGGTGGCGCCGCGCCAGAACGTCACGCCCAGCGCGCCAATCAGGGCCAGCACGATGAGGGGGCCCATGGCGCCCCGGACGAAGGGCTGGGTAATCGCCACCACGGGCACGCTCACCAGCAGGATGATGCCCAGTTGCAGCGTCACCAGCAGCACGCGCCGGGGCGCCGCCGCCAGGTCCACCCGCCCATCCTTCCGCCCGGGCAGCGCCGCCTCCGCCAGCTCCTCGCCCAACCGGCGCGCCACCTGCACCACGCCCACCAGGAACGGGATGGAGAGCAGCACCGCGCCGCCCAGGATGATGTAGCGGGACAGGTTCTCATCGATGCCCAGCCGCTGCTCGATGAAGGAGCCCAGCTTGCCCGCCGTCAACGACGTGCCAATCACCAGGACAATCAGCAGCACGGCGTCCAGCACCATCAACCGCGCCAGCCGCCGCACCGAGGCCCCGAACGTCTGGCGCCGGGGCGCGTCGCGCAGCCGCTCAACCCAGGTGCCGTACAACGTCACGAACGTCTGCAGCGGCTTGGGCAGCTTGCGGTCCACGTAGCTGGCCACCGGCCCCGACACGCGAATCAGCAGGGGCGTCGTGAGCGTCGTAATCGCGGAGACGGCCACCGCCACCGGGTAGATGAAGTTGCCCGTGGCCTTCAGCGACAGGCCCAGGCCCGCGATGATGAAGGAGAACTCGCCAATCTGCGCCAGGCTCATGCCCGCCTGCACGGAGGTCCGGGTGCTGTGCCCCGTGAGGAACGCGCCCAGCGTCACACTGAAGAGCTTGCCCACGATGACCACGACCGTGAGCACCAGGATGGCGGCCCAGTGCTCCGCGATGAGCGCCGGGTTGATGAGCATGCCCACGGACACGAAGAAGATGGCCGCGAAGATGTCCTTCACCGGCTGCACCAGGTGCTCCACCACCTTCTCCTCGCCGGACTCCGCCACCAGCGAGCCCGCCAGGAAGGCCCCCAGCGCCACCGAATACCCGAAGGCCTGCGCCAGCAGCGCCACCGCGAAGCAGATGCCCACGCTGGCCACCAGGGTGGTCTCCGGCTTGTTGAGCTTCACCACGTAGCGCACCGCGCGGGGGATGATGAACAGCCCCACCACCACCAGCCCGACGAGGAACGCCACCAGGCGGCCCGTCGTCAACGACAGCTCCCCCACCGACAGGCCCGTGCCGGAGGAGATGGCCGTCAGCGTCGCCATCAGGAGGACGGCGATGAGGTCCTCGACGATGAGGACGCCCACCACCAGCTCCCGCAGCCGGCCCCGGATGTTCTGCTCGTCGAAGGCCTTGGCGATGATGGTGGTGCTGGACACGGAGATGAGCGCGCCCGTGAAGAGGCTCTCCAGGGTGGTCCACCCGAAGGCGCGCCCCACCACGAAGCCCAGCCAAATCATGATGCTGCACTGGATGACGGCGGTGACACCCGCCGTGGGGCCCACGGCGAACAGCTTGCGGAGGCTGAACTCCAACCCCAACGAGAACATCAGGAGGATGACGCCCAGCTCCGAGAGCGTCGTCACCACCTCCGGGTTGGCGACGAGCGGAATCGGCAGGTACGGGCCGACGACGAGGCCGGCCAGGATGTAGCCCAGCACCACGGGCTGGCGAAGCTTCTGGAAGAGGACCGTCGTCACGGCCGCGACGCACAGGACGACGGCAATGGCTTGGAGGACCTCGTGGGCTCCATGCATCGGTACACCTCGAAAAAAACAACCTAGCGGAAGATTGAGGTTCGGACCGGCCCGGCGCTGTGCGTCGGACCGCGCATCATGCGGGAGGAAACGAAGAAGGCAGGCGCGTTACCGGCCGGCCCGATTCCGAGCGCCGTCTTCAGCCGCGCCCGGGAGGCCCGCGCAACGACTGGGTGACGAGCGTCGGCCGGTCACCGGCGTTGCCGCCTCGCACCATCCGGGCCGCGGAGCGCAGCAGCCGGACGGTGTCGGTGGCAACGGCCCGCTGCCGTTCTCGAGCCTGACGGTGGGCTTCATGGAAGCCCGGCTGGAAGCACTCGCGTTCCCGGCCCAGGGTCGGTTTCGTCTTCACCCCGGCCGGGGCGCTCATCACCGCGGCCCAGGTGTCACTCCCCACCCCGGCCAGGCGCCCACAGCGCAACTGGCGGGTGCGCTTGCCCACGAAGGCCACGCCGCCCCGGTCCACCCGCGCGCCGTTTCTCTCAGAGGACCCGTACGCGGCGTGGACCTCGGCGGCCACCACCAGCTCCAACGCGGTGATCCCCGGCACGGAGGCAAGCGCCGTGCCCAGGACAATGGCCAGCAGCATCCCGCGCGCGCGTCGCCCGGGTGGGGATAGCGGGGCTGTCGGGCCGGCTGAGCACATCCGCTTCTCCTGTATTACGCGGGTGCCACCCAGTAAAGCGCTCCCCCACGGCGGGAAAACGCCAATCCAGCGCTCGGCGGCCAGGTTTCTGCCGCGCCGACGAAACTCTTCCGCCTCATTTCCTGAGAATCCCCGCAGCCCTCACAGCGTACCCGCTCTTTCTAAAGGGCAGGAGTCGTCCATGCCTGCTTTCAAGACTCGACACTGCTGAGGGCTTCGGCTGGCCCGCCACAAGGCCCCAGCCGGCACCACACCCTGAAGCGCGCACGCGCCGCGTCCCGCCCCCGCGAGACGACCCACGGCCGTGACAGCCTGGAGAAGGAAGCCCCCATGGGAATCGGAAAACTGATTGGCGGAGCGGCGGACGCGGCGAAGCGGGCCGCCGAGGCCGCGGCGAAGCGTGCGGCGGAAGCGGCCCGGCGCGCGGCGGAGGCGGCGGCGCGCAAGGCCGCGGAAGCCGCGGAGCAGGCGGCGGCCAAGGCGCAGGAGGCCAAGGAGAAGGTCTCCAACGCGGCCCAGGAGCGGGCCCGGGACGTCTTCGAGGGCGCCAAGGACAAGGCCAGTGACGCCGTGGGCGGCGTGGCCAACGCCACCAAGAACGTCGTGGGCGGCGTGGCCAACGCGACGCAGAACGTCGTCGAGGATGCCAAGGACAAGGCCGGTGACGCCGTGGGCGGCGTGGCCAACGCCACCAAGAACGTCGTGGGCGGCGTGGCCAACGCGACGCAGAACGTCGTCGAAGGAACCAAGGACCGGGTGCAGGACGCGGCGGGCAACGTGCGCAACGCCGCCGGTGACGTGTTCGAGGCGGGCCGCACCGCGACCCAGCGCACGCTGAGCGCCACGGGCACCGCGGCCGCCGTCACCGCGAATGGCCTGGGCAATGTCCTCAAGGATGCGGCGCAGCGGGCGGGCCCGGTGCTCGACAAGGCGACCGACATCGCCGCGGACGGCCTGGACGTGGCGGGCCGGGCCATCCAGGACGCGCCCACGCTCAACCCCCTGCAGGGCATCACCAACGACATCATCGGCGGGGCGCTCCAGGGCACCGCGGACGTGGTGCGGGACCCGGTGGACACGGCCCGGGCCATTGGCGACGCGGTCAACCTCAACCGGCAGGTGGACCAGCTCAAGCCGGGTGAGAGCACCTCCATCAGCCTCTACGCCGAGGCCAACGGCGCCACGGTGGCCGGCAAGGTGAAGGGCACCCTGGGCGTCAGCCGCAGTGAGGAAGAGGGCGGCGGCTACACGGTGTCCGTCACCGGCGAGGTGGGCGCGGGCGTCGCGGCCAAGCTGGGCGCCAAGGGCGCGGCGGACGCGGGCGCGGAGGCCTTCGGCACCGCCGGGGCCACGGTGGAGTTCAAGTTCGACACGGCCGAGGAGGCCAAGAACGCCACCCGCATCATCGCGGCCTCCACCGCCACCGCGGGCGCTGCCGCGAGCAACCCCGTGCTGGGCGCCGGCGTGAATCAGGTCCTCGGGGATCCGCTGTCGGACCTGGCGGGCCTGACGAAGAACATGAGCGCCGTGGAGTTCAAGCTGGGCGCCGAGGCCAGCGTCAACGCCGAGCTGGGCATGAAGGGCCTGCCGGAGGCCATCAGCGCGGGCGCCGGCGCGAGTGCCGGAGTCAACCAGAGCACCACGGCCCGCATCGAGATGGAGGGCGGCAAGCCCCAGAAGCTGACCCTCAAGCAGAGCCTCGAAATCAACGCCAACGCCAGCGCGTCCGCGGGCGTGGGCATCCCCACCGGTGGCGGGGACTCCGTGTCGCTGCCCACCAACGCGTCCGCGGGGGTTTCCGGTTCGCTCGGGGTGGAGCTGGAGCAGAGCGTGGAGCTGCCCGAGGGCTTCAACCCGACCGACTTCATCAAGGACCCGAAGGGCACCGCTCGCGAGATTGGCGCCAGCGTGCGTGACACCCATGAGGCCAAGCTGACGCTGACCGACTCGCGCCAGGCCAACGCGTCCGCGCTGGGCCTGGGCGGCGCGACGGGCCGCGAGGTGAAGGCGGAAATCAGCGGCAACATCAACGACATCGCCACCAGCGGCGCCTTCGGCAGCATCGCCCAGGGCGACGTGGGCCAGGCGCTGAACCAGCTCAAGGACAAGGTCGAAATCAAGGCCACCGTCCAGGACAAGCACAAGGTCACCGGCGACTTTGGCGTGGGCGTCCACGCGGGCGTGGGCGGCGGCGAGGTGGGTCTGTCCACCGAGCGCACCTACGTGGGCGAGGAGAAGGACCTCAGCCCGGCCCAGCTCGCCGAGCTGTACCTCACGCAGCGCTGGTCGGCCGGCATCCCGGGCTGAGCCGGCGCTGTCGGGGGCCCGCCCGCCCTGGGCGGGCTCCTGCGCGTGTGGGCCCGTGTCGTCCGAGTTGGAATCCCCCTGGGGACAGGCACACCGTCCGCCATGGCACAGCCGAGGCAGGCGGCCAGCACCGACCCCAAGGGGCGGGAGTGCCCCTTCTGCGGGGCAGCCTTAGCTTTCCGAAGTGCTTTCAAGATTCCTCGTCTATGGGTGCGTGGGCTGGGTGCTCGAGGTGATGTTCACCGGCACGGGGGCCGCGCTGAAGAAGGACCGGAACGCCACGGCGCGCACCTACCTGTGGATGCACCCCATCTACGGAGGCACGGCGCTGGCGCTGGAAGAGGTCTCCGCCCGGCTCAAGCCCCTGCCCCGGCCGCTGCGGGCCCTGGTCTACACGGGGCTCATCTTCGGCGCGGAGTACGGCACGGGCTGGTTGCTCAAGCGCCTGCTCGGCCGCTGCCCGTGGGACTACGCGCCGCACAGGTGGAGCGTACACGGCCTCATCCGCTTGGATTACGCCCCGGCCTGGTACCTTACCGCCCTGCTGTTCGAGCCCGTGCGTGACACGCTGCTCCACGTCACCAGCGAGGCCCTGCGCCAGACGCCGGAGTACCGCGACGCCGAGGCCCAGGGGACGCTGCCGCCCACGGCGCTCCCCGAGGAGAAGCCGCTGGAGGCGGGGCTGGTGGCGGCGCGCTTCGAGTCGGCGCAGGCCGAGCCCACGCCCACTCCCTGAGAGCCGGAAGCGCCGCGCCTGCGTCCGCTGGCCGACTGCCCCCCAGGCGGATGTGAACGCCGCTACCGGCTTTTCTTCCTCCGTGCTGCGTCGCGTAGTACCTTGGCCCGCGTCTGCCCCCGCTATGACGGGGAAATTCCGCCGACCCCCCGAAAGTTCCCGCCCCCGTATGTTTGACTGGCTTCACACCCTCTTCTCGCGTGACCTCGCCATCGACCTCGGCACGGCAAACACGCTCATCTACATCCGCGGCCAGGGCATCGTCTCCAACGAGCCCTCGGTGGTGGCCGTCCAGCAGGACGCGCGCGGGGGCAAGAAGGTCCTCGCGGTGGGCAAGGAAGCCAAGGAAATGCTCGGGCGCACCCCGGGTAACATCGTGGCCATCCGTCCGATGAAGGACGGCGTCATCGCGGACTTCGAAATCACGGCCGCGATGCTGCGCTACTTCATCCAGAGCGCGCACAACCGCAAGACGCTCGTCAATCCGCGCATCATCATCGGCATCCCCTCCGGCATCACCGAGGTGGAGCGCCGCGCGGTGCGCGAGGCGGCGGCCAACGCGGGCGCCCGCGAGGTCTACCTCATCGAGCAGCCCATGGCGGCGGCCATTGGCGCGGGCCTTCCGGTGACGGAGCCTAGCGGCAACATGATAGTGGACATCGGCGGTGGCACGTCCGACGTCGCGGTCATCAGCCTCGCCGGCATCGTGTTCGCCAAGAGCGTGCGCATCGGCGGCGACAAGCTGGACGAGGCCATCATCCAGTACGTCAAGCGCAAGTACAACCTGCTCATCGGTGAGCGCACGGCGGAGCTCATCAAGATGGGCATCGGCACCGCGTACCCGACGGACGAGGTCATGACCATGGAGATCAAGGGTCGCGACCTGGTGGCCGGCGTGCCGCGCACGCTGACGGTGTCCAGCGACGAAGTGCGTGACGCGCTGGCGGAGCCCGTCAACGGCATCGTCGAGGCGGTGAAGCTGACGCTGGAGCGCACCCCGCCCGAGCTCGCCGGCGACATCGCCGACCGCGGCATCGTCCTGGCCGGTGGCGGCGCGCTACTGAAGAACCTGGACACGCTGCTGCGCGAGGAGACGGGCCTGCCCGTGTTCCTCGCCGAGGACCCGCTCTCCGCCGTCGTGATTGGCGCGGGCAAGGCGCTGGAGTCGCTCGACATCCTCCGGCAGGTCTGCCAGCCGGGCTGAGCCTCCGGGCTTCGGCTCCACGGCGCCACCTCTCACGAGGCTGGCGCCGTTTCGCTTTTCAGGGCGCTGTCTGGCAGGTCCGCGCGCGAGTGGTTCAGGGACGGCGGTGCTTCGCGTAGAGGCCGTCCCGCCACTCGAGCAGGTCCGGGAAGCGGGAGGCGAGCGCCGCGTCGCTCCACACCGCTCGCGTCCCCGGCCCCAGGGGAAGGTAGCCGTCGTCCACCGCCCTCACGAATTGGAGCATCAGCGCGGCCGTGATGTCCGCGTAGCTGAAGCGCGACAGCAGGTAGTCCCGGCCGCCCAGGGCTTCGCGCAGGCGCTCCAGCGTGGGGATGACCTTCTCATGGACGGCGGCGGCGATGTCCACGGGTGCCTGGTGCTTGCGGGCCACGAAGCGAGCGCCCAGCCTCGCGGACGGTGCCAGGACCGACCGGAGCCCCGCGGGCAGGAAGGCGGGAAGGCTCTCCACCTGGGCCTGACGACTCTCCAGCAACGCCGCTACCACCTTGGCGCGCGCCACGGAGAGCACCTGCTCGCTGTCGTCCTCCCAGCGCTGAATCACCGGGAGGTTCGCGGCGGGAAAGAGTGGCTCACCCTGCCCCAGCTCCTCCGCGCGCCGCGCGATGACGAACGAGCCGGGAAAGGCCTCGCCCTCCTCGATGAGCAATGGCACGGCGGGCCGCACACCGCGCGGCGTACGCCAGCGCAGCAGCGGCTCGCCGATGAGCGGCAGGTGCTCGCGGTAGCGATAGGCCACACGGTGGTGGTCCAACGCCCAACGGGTCTTCTCCGTCCAGGGCGAGTAACTGAGTCCATAGAGTGTACGCATGCCGCCCGGGACAGTACGCCCGGGCGCCTGCGCCACTCCAGGCCCGCTGACGCTTCAAACCCTCGCAGCGCCGCCCGAGCCCATCGTTATGTCTTCCGCCAACGCATGTCGTGGTCTTTCACCCTCGCACGCGTCTGTCTTTCGTCCTGGAGCACCACCACCGGGGTCCCCCGAGCGCGTCGTGGCGCACGATTCGCCACGGGGCCAGGTCAAGCCGTGATGACCAGTTTGCCAAACGGTCCGCGGTCCAGGTGTTCGAGCGCCGCGGGCAGCGCATCGAGCGAATAGACAGTGTCGACCACGGGCTTCAAAGCCAGCCGGTCCACCGCGCGCACCAGGTTCTCCAGCCCACGCCGGTGTCCGACGAAGATGCCCTGGATGACGCCGGAGCTCAGGAACAAGGGCTGCACCGGGAAGCGGCTCTCGAAGCCCTCGAACACGCCGATGAGCGAGACGCGTCCATCCGACGCGAGCGCCTTCACCGACCGGCCCAGGTTGTCCCCACCCACCAACTCCAGGATGTGGTCGGCCCCCGCGCCTCGTGTCAGCTCGAGCACCGCCGTATGCCACTCCGGGGTGTGGCGCCGATGGATGCCGTGCGCGGCGCCCAGGGCCTTCACGCGGGCCAGCTTGTCCTCGTCCCCCGAGAGCACGATGACCTCCGCGCCCATGGCGGCGGCAAGCTGCACCGCGAACAGGGACACGCCGCCCGTGCCCTGCGTTACCACCGTGTGCCCCGGCCGCAGCCCGCCCAGCTCCGCCAGGGACGTCCACGCGGTGAGGCCGGCGCACGGCAACGTGCTCGCCTGCACGTCATCGAGTGTTTCGGGAGACGCCACCAGCCACTGCTCCGGCATGACGACGTACTCGGCCAGCACGCCCGGCGCATTTCCGCCCAGGCTGCGCACCGTCCCACGCGGCGCGGGCCCGTCCACCCAGTCCGTCTGGAAGTTGGCGATGACGCGCGCCCCTTCCTTGAAGCGCTGCACGCCCGCGCCCGCCGCGACCACCACGCCCGCCATGTCCGAAGCCGGCGTGAAGGGCTGGTGCGCCGTCAGGGCGCCCCCCCCGTCGAGCATCAGCTTCTCGCGGTAGTTGAGGGAGACCGCCGACACGCGAATCAACACCTCACCGGCACCCGGAGAGGGAATCGCCACCTCCGTCAGTTCCAGGTGCGCCCGTCCCGCCTGCTTCGCCTGCCAACGCTTCATCGTTGCGCCCATCGTCCGCTCCGCGTCCTGCATGAAAGTGATGCGGGAGCTATACGGACGAAGCAGCGTCGCCAGTGGCGACACTTTGTCGAGTCACTGGAGACACGCAGGCACCAATGGGAGCAGCGTCATGAGGGACCGCCTTGGGGGCGTCTTCGCGTTCGTCCAGGCCGTGGAGGCAGGGAGCTTCGCGCTCGCCGCGGAGCGCATGGGGCTCTCACGCTCGGCCGTGGGGAAGAGCATCGCGCGGCTGGAGGAGCGTCTGGAGACCCGGCTGTTCCAGCGCACCACGCGCCGGCAGAGCCTCACCGAGGACGGCCAGGCCTTCTACGAGCGCTGCGTGCGCGCATTGGCGGAGCTCGAGGCGGCGGAGACGGCGCTGGACTCCGGACGGCGCGCGCCCACGGGGCGCCTGCGCGTCAGCGCGCCCGTGATGTTCGGCCGGCACTGCGCCGCGCCGCTGCTGCGCGAGCTGGTCCTCCAGCATCCGGGACTGGAGCTGGAAATCGCCTTCAGCGACCGGATGGTCGACCTCGTCGAGGAAGGTTACGACCTGGCCCTCCGCGTCGGGCCACTGGCGGACCACGCGGGACTGACGGCGCACCGGCTGGGCGTCCAGACGATGTCCGTCTGCGCCGCGCCCGGCTACCTGAAGCGCCACGGCCGCCCGAAGACACTTGAAGACCTGGGCGAGCACGACGCGGTCGTCTACGGCCGCAACGGCATCAACAAGCCCTGGCGATTCCCGGACGGACAAGGCGGCGAGCAGCGCATCGCCGTCCAGGCGCGCCTGCGCTTCGACGACGTGGAGACCATCATGGACGCCGCGGTGCAGGGGGCCGGGCTGGCGTGGCTTCCTCGCTGGCTCATCGCCGAGCACCTGAGCAGCGGCAGACTCGTCGAAGTACTGGAAACGCAGCGCCCCTATGGCAACGAAATCTACGCGGTGTGGCCCCAGAGCAAACACCTGACCTCGAAGGTGCGCGCGGCCATCGACCTCCTCGTCGCGCGCATTCCCGAGCGACTGGTGGAGCCCCGCTCCCGCTGAGCCGCATGGCGTCCGGAGCACCAAGCCGGACAATCGGTGCCGGAGGAGTAGCCAGGACGCGTCCGGGCAACACCTTATGCGGGAGGCATCACCCACCTGCACGGGTGGAACACACCTAGCCAAGGATACGAGCCATGGAACGAGCGGACGCGGATCGAACCAGAGGAGGGCTCGCCAAGGCGATGGCCGTCCTGGCCATCATCGGCGCCATCAACTGGGGCCTGATTGGCTTCTTCAATTGGAACCTCGTGAACGCGCTGTTCGGCGGCGAGACACGAACGGCGATGAGCGCGCTCAGCCGCCTCATCTACTCCATCGTGGGTCTGTCGGGCGTCGCGCTGGCGCTCACCTTCCCCTGGAAGAAGAGCCTGGGAGCCACCACCACGCCGAGAACGGACATGGGGGTTCACCGCAGAACCGAAGTGCGTCCCTGACTCAGGCGGGCCCGTGGTTCTCACGGGCCCCTGAGTCCACCTCGGGTGATTCGTTCGGCGACCCACAACGCGGCGGTTCCGCCTCGGCCCGTCCATCCCGGGCCGGGGCCGCCGCACGAGGAAGTCGTCGCCATGTCTGGAATCCCCGATGCCGGGTTCCTTCAGGACGCCTTCATCCAGGCAGAGACGGGCACTGCGCGCATCTGGTTGGCATCGACCATGCGTTCGGCCAGACGCTGCGCCCCCCTGGAACTTCCGAAAGAAGCGCCGTTGCAGTTCACCGTACGGCGAGGAGCCTGCGACGGCGTCTGGTCATTCGCGGACCACACCATCGGGCGGATTCACGACGGAGAGTGGCACACGCTTACCAGCGGGCCCCGCTCCCCCTAATCGCCTGCACAGTCCCCCAAGAGGAGCGCTTGCGACCCGGAGGCATTTGGCGCAGGAAGGTCCCTGCCCGTGATTGTTCGTCCTCGCCTCAGCTCGCTTCGGCTCCTCTTCGTCGTGCGCGGGACCATCCTCCCGCGCGTCCTGCCCCACGTCCTGGGCATCGCGGCGCTCTCCGCGCTCGTCGTCTGGGCGTACCGGCAAGGCTATCTGGACCTGCAGATCTCCTCACCGGCGCCGCTGTCCCTGTTGGGCATCGCGCTCTCCATCTTCCTCGGGTTCCGGAACAACGCCTGCTACGACCGGTGGTGGGAGGCCCGGAAGCACTGGGGCGCGCTCATCATTGAACTGCGTTCATTTTCCCATGAGGCCATCGCGCTCCTGGGGGATGACAGCAGCGGAGCGAAGCAGGCGGCGCGCAGGTTGACGAGGCGGAACATCGCCTTCGCCCACGCGATGGTCGCGCACCTGCGCGGGCACGACGCCCGGGAGGACATCAGCCGCCTGCTGCCGGAGTCGGAGTCCTCGCGCGTACTGGCCAGCCAGAACCGCCCCAACGCCCTGCTTCGGGAGCACGACCGGGAGCTGGCCTCGCTCCTCCGGGAGAAGCATCTCACCGACATCACCTGGAGCGAGCTGCGGACGCGCGTCCATGGCTTGATGAACGTGCTCTCCGCGTGTGAGCGCATCCGCTTCACGCCCCTGCCCTTCACGTACACGGTGCTGCTGCACCGCACCGCCTACCTGTTCTGCCTGCTGCTGCCCTTTGGTCTCGCGGAGGCGCTGGGCTGGTTCACGCCCTGGCTCGCGGCGATGATTGCCTACACCTTCTTCGGGCTCGACCGGCTGAGCGACGAGCTGGAGGAGCCCTTCGGCACGGAGCCCAACGACCTCTCCTTGCTGGCGATGGCGCGCAGCGTGGAGATGAACCTGATGGAGGCGCTGGGCGAGCCGCAGCCCGAGCCGCTGAAGCCACGCGACTTCGTCCTCCCATGACGGGCCCGCGTCACGCTTCCTACTTCGGTTCCGGAGGGTGGCTCTCGCAGTCCTTCCTCGATTGCTCGCCCCAGAGTCCCCAGGACAGCACACTGCTCAGGCCGGGCCCTGCAAGACGGACAGCACGTTGCCTGAAGGGTCCTTGAACCAGGCAATGGGCGGCCCCGCGTCACCACGGACGATGCCCTTCGCATCCGCGTCGAAGCCGTCGTACCGCTCGAAACGCACGCCACGTTGGGACAGCGCGTCCACCGCCTTGTCGATGTCATCCACGGGGAAGTTGAGAATCGTGAACGACGCAGGGGTGTGGTTGTCCTTGGGATAGACGAGGATGTCCCTGCCGCCCGCGATGTGCAGCGTCAACATGCCGTCCGACTCGGACGTCTTCAGGCCCAGCGTCTCGCTGTAGAACTTCCGGGCCGCCGCCACATCGCGCACCGAGAAGCCGCTGAACGCCTTCGTGTCTCCGAACATGATTGCCTCCCTGGCTGGATGGCCGCCGTCCCCGACGCTCTCCTTCAGGTGGACATGGACCGCGCTCGACGCAACGACGCGGCCCGCGGGGAATAATCCATCACATCGGATGGAACTGCTCGATGGTGATTTCCTCCACCAGGGCATCCTGGGGGGCACCGAAGCTGGTGAGCGTGGTGTACCAGTGTGTCGTCGTGCCATCCCGGGTGAAGGTCAAGGGCACCAGCACCGAGCCCGCGTTGGCGGGCCGCAGCGCGGTCAACGCCTCGACACCTGGCTGCGCCAGGACACGGGCCAGGACCGATGCCACGGGTGAGCGGGGGCCCCGCATGCGAGCACCCTCTCGCAGCCGGTGGAGCAGATACCCGGCAATCTCCTCCCAATTGCCAATGGCCGAGCGCACGGGTCCGGGCATGAAGACGAGGTCCATCAGGTTGACCTGTCCGAGCGCCTCACGCGGCTGCCCCATCATCGCGAGCGCGCCCGCATTCGCCTCGAGCACTGTCGAGGACGAATCCACCACGATGGCGGGATACGGCTCATGCGACGCGAGGATGAGTCCCGCGGCCCGCCGGACCTCCGCCAGCTCCGCGCTGTGCCAGCCGCGCTCACCGAACTGAGGCGCGAACCCCGCCGCCACCAGCAGGGCGTTGCGGTCCCTCAGCCCCAGCCCCAGGGCCTCCGCCAGCCGCAGCACCAGTTCCTGACTGGCCCCGGAGCGGCCCGACTCCAGGAATGACAGGTGACGCGCCGATACCTGCGCCTCCAGCGACAGGGCCAGCTGGCTCTTGCCGCGCAGCGTTCTCCATTCCTTGAGCAGGGGTCCAATCATCGCCGTGTCCCTTTCCGAGCCCAGACTGCCCCAGGCCGTGACGCGGGACGATGACCTTCGAGGTAATTGAGAACATTCCCTGCCAGGAACACTGTGCTCCCGTTCCCAACCATCCGGAGAGCCCAGATGATGACGCACCTGCTTCGCAATCCCCGCTTCGTCTACCGCTTCGACGCCGCCGCCTCACTCCTCATGGGCATGGCCTTGTTGCTCCTTGCCCCCACCCTCACCCAGCTCGCGGGCTGGACCCTGCCGTCCACCTTCCTGTTCGGCGTGGGCCTCTTCCTGCTGCCGTGGTCGGCCTTCAACCTCTGGGTCGGGCTCAAGCAGCCCGTCCTTGGAGCGGCCCTGGTGCATGTCCTGGTGGACGCCGCATGGGTGGTGGGCAGCGTGCTGCTCGTCGTCATGCACGCCCAGGAGCTCACGCCCCTGGGGACCGCGCTGCTCGCCGGGCAGGCCTTCGCCGTGGCGGGCGTGCTGGCGCTCAAGGCCGTGGGTCTCACGTCGCTTCGCGCGGCGGCGTGAGCACCGCGGCGGAGCGTCAGCCCGTGATGACCTTGAGGGCGGGCTTCCCGTCCTCGTGTGTGGCGGCGTCTGAAGACGGTGACTCGTCACGCACCGTCTTGGACAACTCCAGGCTCCGGGTCACCAGCGCCTTCAGCGCCCAGACCTGGGGCACCGATTCGATGAAGACGCGGCTGGTGCCCAAACCCGCGGGCGCCGCCTCCACCTCGAAGCCCGCGGCAATGGCGCGGGCCTCGTCCACCGGCACCCAGGTGACGATGCTCTTGCGCTTGCCATTGCTGAAGAACCGGGCGAACCACTTCGTGGGCCGCTTGAAGGACACGTTGAAGTAGGACGCCGTGTCCCGGTAGAGGATGTCCTCGGCGGCGGCGCCGTTCTTGACGCAGATGTCCCGCACCACGCCGAAGAACTCCAACTCCGTCTCGGTGGTCTCCGTAGCGGCGCGGCCCTTCTCATCGGGCGCGGCACGGCCATCCGCCTCGAAGGGCCTGGCCGAATCCGGCTTCACCCCATTGGCGCCCTCCTGCGCCACCGCGGGCTCCGCGCCCTCGTTGAGCCGCTGGATGCGCTCCTTGAGCTTGTTCAGGAAGTCGTCGCCCATGACCCGCAGCAGCGTCGGCTCGATGGCCTCCTTCGCGACGTCCGCGAGCCGCTCCATCACCGCGGTGGTCCGCTTTCCCTTGTAGATGTCCTCCGTGAGCCACTTGAGGAAGGCTTCGTGCTCACCGGGCGCTTTCAGGGCGGACGCGAGCTTGTCGATCATCCCCTGCCGGTAGCGGCTGTTCTCCGCGTCCGTAATCAGCGTCGTCGCGTTGAAGGATTCACGGCTGAACTTGGACAGGAACTTGGCCACCTTCACCCAGTCCGACTTCGTGTCCTCCAGGGAGAACGTGAAGAAGGGCTCCGGGTCCATGACGTTGGGGTTCTCCAAGTCCCCGAAGAAGAGGTAGTGGCACCCGTCGGTGATGATGCCGAAGTGGAGCTCCGGCAACTGCGCCAGGTAGCGCGCCAGCTGCTGCGCGCGGGACTTGAGGTCGGTGCCCAAGGGCTTGGTTTCGATGACGATGAGCGGCTTGGTGCCCGTCTGGTCGAAGATGGCGAAGTCCATGCGGTCCGGCAGCTTCTTGCCGTCCCCCTGGACGAAGTCCGCTGTGTATTCCAGGCGGACCTCCCGAGGAACGCTCGGGTCGTAGCCGAGGCTCCGGATGAACGGGACGACCAGCGCGATCTTCGCGGTCTCCTCGTTGGAGATGAACGCCTTGTTGTCCTGATAGCGTTTGACCAACTCCAGCAGATGGTTCGCGTCCATGGCACGTCCCCCTGCCCGGACATGCGAGGCGTCCGGGCGCGAAGGTGATTTCAAGGCGCGGGGGCCTTGGCGGCCATCCCTCCCAGGGGTGAGACCCGGCCTCTTGACTCCGCGACCGCTTCGAGGAACGCGCGCACGGCTGGCCGCCCCAACGTGCCCGACGAGGCGCTCCGTGCGCATCCTCCATCCATGGACGTCGAGGTGACCGCCGCGCTGAGCGTGCGGGACGGAGTCGAGTTCGCGGTCCGGCACCTCGTCGTGCTCATGGGGTTCGTCCTCGGGCTCGCCGTCGACGTGAGCGCCGTGAAGCACGCCATGCGGCTGCCTGCCTACGCGCGAGGTCTTCCCCTCATCCTGTTGGGAGTCCCGCTGCTCGCCCTGCTCGTGGTGAACCTCCTGCCCCTGCCCCCCATCGCCGCCGGCATCCTGCTGTTGATGGCCGTCAGCCCTGGCGTGCCCAGCGTCGCGGTCGCGGCCTACCGGCAGCGCGGCGACTTGAGCCTCACGGTGGCGCTGTCCCTCACCCTGTCCCTGGCGGCCATCGTGTGCCTGCCGCTCTCACTCCGGTGGCTCAGCGACTTCTTCCCCGCCGTGTTCAAGGCCCCCACCACCGTCCAGCTCCTCGAGCGGGTCATGCTGCCCTTCCTCGTGCCGCTCGCGGCGGGCTGGGCACTGCGCGCCTGGCGGCCAATGCTGGCCAGGCGACTGCTGCATCCCATGCTGTGGCTCTTCAAGGCCGTGTTCGTCGTCGCCATCCTGCTCCTGCTGTTCATCAGCGGCCCGAGGCTGCGCGACGTGGACGGATGGATGGTGCTGGGCATGCTGGTGATGACCCTGAGCTCCGCGATACTGGGCCACGTGGCGGGAGGACCCCGGCCTGAAGACAGGACCGCACTCGCGCTCGCGGCGGTCTTCGGCAATCCCTCCATCGCGCTGGCCGTCGCGACGGCCAGTTACCAGGACTTGCGGCTGACGCCCTTCCTGGCGGTCTATCTGGTGCTGCGCACGTTGGCGCTGCTCCCCTACCTGCTCTGGAACAAGCACCACCTCCGGCACGGAGTGCCCCACCCTGGCCGGACCTAACAGCCCTGGAGCGTCGCCCGCTTCGAGGCGGCCAGCAGCAGCCGCTGCTCCGCGGCCGCAATCACCCGCTGCGTCGCGAGCACCGCCGCCGGGTCCACGGAGATGGACGTAATCCCCGCGCGCACCAGGTGCTCCGCGAAGTCCGGCCGGTTCGACGGCGCCTGTCCACACAGCGAGGACGTCAGGCCCGCTTCCTCGCACCCGCGGATGATGTCACCAATGGCGGCCAGCACCGCGGCGTCCGCTTCGTCGAACAGCTCGGCGCACGACTCGGAGTCCCGGTCCACGCCCAGCATGAGCTGCGTCAAATCATTCGAGCCGATGGACACGCCATCAATCCCACACTTCGCATAATCGTGGAGGCGGTAGACGATGGAAGGCACCTCCGCCATCACCCACGTCTTCAACCCCCGCTGCCGCCCCAGCGGGCTGCGGGCGATGAGATCCAGACACGCCTCCAGCTCCCAGAGCGTGCGCACGAAGGGCAGCATCACCTGGAGATTGGGCGTCTGCTCGCGGACCCGCGCGAGCACTTCCAGCTCCAGGTTGAACACGTCGGGCTCGCGCAAGTAGCGGTAGGCGCCCCGGAAGCCAATCATCGGGTTGGACTCCTCGGGCTCGAACTCAGCGCCGCCTTCCAGTCCGCGGAACTCGTTCGTCCGGAAGTCCGTCGTCCGGTACACCACGGGGCGTGGATGGAAGGCTCGCGTCGTCTGGAGCAGGGCCCCCGCCATGCGCTCCACGAACTCACCTCTCCGGCCCTCCGCAATCAGCTTGCGTGGATGCACACCTCCCAGGGCCTCCGTGAGCATGAACTCGGCGCGCAGCAGGCCCACGCCATCCACCGGAAGCGCCGCGGCCTCGCGAGCCTGCGCGGGCAGGGCCAGGTTGACGTAGAGGCGCGTGGCCAGCACCGGGGCCGTTCCCACCGTGGATGCGGTGGCCGTGGCCTCCACCGCCCGTGGACGTGGCGCCTCCTGTCCCTCCCGGACTTCTCCCGTCGAGCCATCCACCGTCACCGCCTCGCCGCCTCGCAGCGTGCGTGTGGCGGTGCGTGTGCCCACCACGCAGGGCTTGCGCAGCTCCCGGCTGACGATGGCGGCGTGGCACGTCATGCCACCCCGGTCCGTGACAATGGCGGAGGCCCGCCGCATGGTGGGGACCCAGTCCGGCGACGTCATCTCAGCCACCAGCACCTCGCCCGGCTGGAGCTGCCGTCCCTCCGCCGGTGACGCCAGCACCCGCACGCGGCCGGCCGCCACACCGGGCGATGCCCCCAATCCCTGCACCAGCGCCTTGCCCGCGTGGCCTTCCTCCGACGGTGGCACGGTGGACTTTCCCAGCGTGGTAATCGGGCGCGTCTGCACCAGGAACAAACGTCCGCGCTCCTCCGCCCACTCGATGTCCTGCGGCGCACCGTAGTGCTGTTCCACCCGCAATCCCAACCGCGCCAGCTCCAGCACCGCCACGTCGCTCAGCACGCGCTCGTGGGCCTGTTCCGGACTCAGCGTCTCGCGCTGCGTGTGTCCTTCGGCATCGCGCACCAGGCGGACACTCTTGTCGCCCACCCGGACCTCGCACACACGAGGCTCCTTCTTGGAGACACTGTACGTATCCGGCTCCACCTGCCCGCCCACCACGACTTCTCCCAGCCCCCAGGCCGCCTCGATGACGATGCGGCCGGTGTCTCCCGAAGACGGGTCCGCGGTGAACATGACGCCCGCGCGAGCCGCATCCACCATGGCCTGAACCACCACGGCGATGGCGGGTTCCTCGGTGAGCCCTTCCGCTTTGCGGTAGGCCACCACACGCTCGCCGTAGGCCGAAGCCCAACATGCCCGGAGCGCGTCCATCAAAGCGTCCTCGCCCAACACGTGGGTGAAGGACTCGTGCATGCCCGCGAAGGACGTGGCCGCCGAGTCCTCCGAGGTCGCCGAGGAACGCACCGCCACGGCCCGGTCCGCGCCCAACTGCTGATACGCCTCCACGATGGCGGCGCGCAGCCGCTCCGGGACGGGCGCGCTCCGCACGTGCTCACGGAGCTGCTGCGTGACCTGGGTCAGCGACGAAGGGTCATCCGGGTCCACCTGTGCCCAGAGGCGGCTCAACTGGGCACGTACCGGCGCCATGGCCTCCTGGAAGGCGGCGGCGGTGATGACGAAGCCCGGCGGAACCGGCAGCCCCGCGCGCGTCATCTCGCCCAGGTTCGCGCCCTTGCCCCCCGCCAGCGCGACGTCCTCGCGGGACAGCTCGCTGAACCAGAGCAGACGAGGCGCGGCGGCCACCTCCGGATGCTCGGCTTCCCGTGGCTTCTCCGTGTCCGGTGAGACGTTCATGGCACCGCCCCCTGAAGCAAACGCCTGACTGCGCGGGCGCTGCGCACCGGCGCTCGCGCACGAGGTCCTCATCCCCGCGTGAAGCGGGCGCGACTCACCGAGGACGATGCGGCCGGTGCCAGGGGATGACATCCATCCGGGCCCGGAGCGCGCGGGCCCGAGCCGCCGTTACGGCCACATGCGCCCGAGCATGCGCTCGGCATGAGCTCCACCGCCGCGTCTCCACGCCCGCGCGGATGACGCCCTCCGACACCGTGCCGAGACTTCCCGAGTGGACACCCACGAACCACCGGGAGGGAGCATGCGAGCCAATGTCTTTCAGGCTGTGAACCGCTTCGGCATCGAAGAGGTGGAGCGTCCACGCGCGGGAGCCGGCGAGGCGGTCATCCGGATGACGATGACCACTGTCTGCGGCACCGACCTGCACATCGTCCGTGGCGAGTACCCGGTGCGCCCGGGGCTCGTCATCGGTCACGAGCCCGTGGGTGTCATCGAGGAGCTTGGTCCCGGCGTGACGGACTACCGCCCGGGGCAGCGGGTCCTCGTGGGCGCAATCACCCCGTGTGGACAATGCAGGGCCTGCCTGTCCGGTCACCTCTCACAGTGCGGCCACGGCGCGGGCTATGAGGCCGTGGGAGGCTGGCGCATGGGCAACACCCAGGATGGCGCCCAGGCCGAGTACATCCGCATTCCCTCCGCGCAGGCCAACCTCGCGCCCATTCCAGATGGGCTCACCGACGAGCAGGTCGTCCTCCTGTCGGACATCGCCTCCACGGGCTTCAGCGGCGCGGAGGCAGGCGGCGTGCGCATCGGCGATGCGGTGGTCGTCTTCGCGCAGGGCCCCATCGGCCTGTGCGCCTCCATTGGCGCGCGGTTGATGGGCGCCTCGCTCGTGGTCGGCGTGGACGGTGATGAGGCGCGGATGAAGATGGCGCGGAGGATGGGCGTAGACGTGGTGCTCGACCACCGTCAGCAGGACGTCGTCGCCGAGGTGAAACGGCTCACAGGCGGCGGCGCCGACGTGGCCATCGAGGCGCTGGGCACCCAGCAGACTTTCGAGAGCGCGCTGCGCTGCCTGCGGCCCGCGGGCACGCTGTCCAGCCTGGGGGTGTACTCAGGCAAGCTCCAGTTGCCCTACGACGCGTTCTCCGCCGGCCTGGGGGACTACCGCATCGTCACCACCCTGTGCCCAGGAGGCAAGGAGCGCATGCGCCGCCTCATGGACCTGGTGCATCACAAGCGCGTCGACCTGTCGCCGCTCATCACCCATCGCTTCAAGCTCGCGGACATCAAGGAGGCCTACGCCCTCTTCGGCGAGCGCCGTGACGGCGTCTTCAAGGTGGCCATCCAACCGTGAGCCCCGCCCCACCCCGTGGGGCAGCCGCGCGAAGGTGAATCCTACAGACGTGGTGAGTCTCACGTTGGCTGCGCTGGAAGCCGGCAAGGAGGAAGTGCTCGCCAATGCCGTGAGCCCCATGGTCAAACAAGGCTTGTCCTCCGGTGGCGATCTTGGTGCGCTGCGTACGTGAGGTGACGTCCCATGGGTGACGCAGCCAGCAGCGACTCAACCCCGGTGCAGGATGCAGCGCCCGGGTCCACACCTTCCGCGCTCCCCGGACGCGCATCACTTCAAGACGCGATGCTGCGGGGCCCTCTGCTGAAGCCCCTGCTCCAGCTCGCCGTGCCCACCACGCTGGTCCTGATTGCCCAGTCGTTGGTGGGCGTGGCGGAGAACTGGTACGCGAGCTTCCTGGGCACGGAGGCGCTGGCGGGCGTCTCCCTCGTCTTTCCCGTCGTGATGTTGATGACGATGATGTCCAACGGAGGCATTGGCAGCGGCGTGGCCTCCGCGGTGGCGCGAGCCCTGGGCGCGAACCGGCGGGACGATGCGAATGCCCTGGTCTGGCATGCCGTGGTGCTGGCGTTGGCCATTGGCCTTGTCTTCAGCGTCCTCGCCTGGATGACCGGCCCCGCGCTGTACACGGCGCTGGGTGGACGGGCGGGTGCGTTGGACGCCGCGCTCCAGTATTCGAACTACGTGTTCGCGGGCTCGATTCCCTTCTGGCTGGTGAACCTGCTCGCGGCGGCGCTGCGCGGCGCGGGCGAAGTGCGCGTCCCGGCGCTGGTGACCCTGGTGGGCGCCGCTGTCTTCCTCGTCGTGACGCCAGGGGTCATCTTCGGCTTCGGCCCGGTGCCCGCGATGGGGCTGGCGGGCGCTGGGCTCGCGATGACGTTGTTCTACGTGGGCGCGGCGCTCTGGCTGCTACGCTACATGGCGTCCGGACGGGCCGCGGTCCGCCTCACGAAGGGGTCGCTGGAGCCGCGGCTGCTTCGCGACATCCTGCGCGTGGGTCTGATGACGGCGTTGAGTTCGCTGCAGCCCAACCTGATGGTGATGGTCATCACCGCCGCCGTGGGCCTGTTCGGCGTGGAGGCGCTGGCCGGCTATGGCATGGCGTCGCGCCTGGACTACCTCATCATCCCGATTCTCTTTGGCCTGGGCACGGCCGTGCTGACGCTGGTGGGCACCAACGTGGGTGCGGGACAGCACGAGCGCGCCCGACGCATCGCCTGGTTGGGCGGCGGGCTGGGCTTCGTGGCCGCGGGAGCCATTGGACTGGCCGCGGCGCTGGCGCCCGAAGTCTGGCTCCATGCCTTCAGCCGCGAGCCAGCCGTCGTGGCGCCGGGCCTGGACTACCTGCGCATCGTGGCGCCGTTCTACGGACTGCTGGGCCTGGGCTTCGTGCTCGCGTTCGCCGCACAGGGCGCGGGCCACGTGCTGTGGCCCTTCCTGGCGGGCACCTCGCGCCTCGTCATCAGCGCGGGCGTCGGGTGGTTCGTCGCCGCGCGGCTCGATGCGGGGCTCTCCGCGTTGTTCGCCATGGTGGCCGCGGGATTGGTGGCCTATGCCGGCGTCACCGTCGTGGCGGTGCTCGCAGGCGCCATCTTCCGACGCGAGGCGGCGCCGCGCGGCACCTGAGCAGCGCTGTCCAGCCCGCGCCCGCGTCCCCACTTTGAATTCCGGACTTGACCGCCGGCCCGACCTGGAGATATTGAAATTGATACTGATTATCAACTTCATCTCCATTTCAGACACCGGGAGATGGTCGGAGGAACACGTGGCACGCGACTTGGGACCGCGGGGAAAGATGTGTCGTCGGCTGGGGATTCCGCTTTCGCGCATCACCGCGAAGGACCCGGACAAGGACCCGGTGCTGCGCCGGCCCTATCCCCCTGGCCAGCACGGTGCCACCGCACGCACCAGCGTGAGCGACTTCGCGCGCCGCCTGCGAGAGAAGCAGAAGCTGAAGCTGTACTACGGCCTGATGGAGAAGCAGTGCCGCGCGGTCTTCCAGGAAGCGAGCCGGGCGCCGGGCAACACCGGCACGGTGCTGCTGCAACTGCTGGAGAGCCGGTTGGACGCGCTGGTGCTTCGCGCCGGTCTGGCCACCAGCATCCGCCAGGCCCGGCAGTTCGTGCGCCACGGCTACCTTCATGTGGACGGCAAGCGGGCGGACATCCCGAGCTTCCGCGTCAAGCCTGGCAGCGAAGTCCGCTTCCACGCGGCGCACCAGAAGCTCGCCGTGGTGCAGGAGTCCTTCAGCCGGATGAAGTCGCGGTCCGTGCCCGCCTACGTCCAGGTGCTGGGTGAGGGCGAAGGGCTGCGCTACGTGCGCCTGCCGGAGCGGGAGGAAATCCCCGTGGACGTGAACGAGCCCTTCATCGTGGAGTACTACGCGCAGCGGAGCTGAGCCGTTCTCCGCGGCTGTCTGTCCGGGCACATGGCTCGGACAGACAACGCTGGCGGGGCCTGCTACGGCGCGGCGGTGGCGGCGAAGAAGTCGCGCATCCGCGTCACCACCTCCGCCCGGTTCGTCAGCCAGATGTAGTGCCCCGCGCCTTCCAGCTGCAGGTGTCTCCAGCCGGGATGACGCCGCAGCGCGTCCTCCACGTCTGTCTCGTGCTGCTGGATGTCGGGCAGGAAGTCGCGGGCTTTCTCCCGGAACTCCAGCGGCAGCGACTCGGCCGCTACCAGGGCCTCTACCCAACCAGCGAAGCCCTGCCCATCCGACAGGGACAGCACGGGCCCCTGCACGCGCCCGAGGTCCATGATGGCCGCGCCCCGGACGGACTGCTCCGTGGCACCAGGATGGCGGCGCTCGCGCAGGTAGGCCCCTGTCGCGGCGTCGAACACATACGCCTGTTCGACTTCGTGTGCGGGAAGCCCTCCGCCCAAATCTTGCGCCAGCCGCTCCGCCACAGCCTGCCGTGAAGGAAGGCCGTCGAGCACGGAGAACGGCAGCGGCGGCAGCGGCTC
Source organism: Myxococcus sp. AB056 (assembly GCF_006547365.1). Taxonomy (NCBI): domain Bacteria; kingdom Pseudomonadati; phylum Myxococcota; class Myxococcia; order Myxococcales; family Myxococcaceae; genus Myxococcus; species Myxococcus sp. AB056. Next base: position 124,539 of record NZ_VHLB01000001.1, read on the forward strand.
GCCCTCCAGGAACGCGGCAATCTCGCCCCGGCTGTCGGTGGCGTCCAGGTAGACGAGTGCCTCCACGCGCTCGGGGTGGTGGAGCGCCAGCCACGTCAGCTCATCCCCCGCCAGGGAGTGGCCCGCGAACGACGCCTTCGACAGCCCCAGCGTGTCCAGCGCCCCCAGGACGTCCGTGGCCAGCGTGGCGGTGTCATAGCCGGTGTCGGGCCAATCCGAGGCGCCGTAGCCACGGCGGGTGAGCGCGTAGACGTGGTGCGTGTCCCGGAACTCGAGCGCCAGTTCGTCGAAGATGTGGGCCGTGCTGCCCATTCCCGCGAGGAACATGAGCGCCGGGCCCTTGCCGCCATAGTCGAGCACCTCCAGCTCGACACCCCGGACGGCCTCCACACGCGTCACCTGGTGCAGGGGCGGCGTGTCATCGGGCCCACGGGGCAACGGAGAGGAATCACAACCCATCCACAAGAGAAACGCGGCACCCACGAGGTTCGTTCGCATGCGCTTGGGAATACTGGCGAGCACCTTCGCCAAGCACCAGCGCACGCCGGGGCTGCCTCTCCCCTTGCCCGCATGGGGCGGGTGATGGTGCCGCCATGCCTCCTGGCCCTGCGGGGATGAGCCCCCTCAAGGTGCGAAGCCAGGCCCATGCATCAAAAACATGGATATACGATTATTCCAAGATTTCCACGATGGAACTACCATTGCTCCGGCCACCGGTTCCCACTCACAGCCGCCATTGGATTTTTCATGCATATTCATGACCGCATCAAAAAGGCACTCTTCGCGCTCGCAATGATTGCCGGGTGTGGCAGTCCCGAAGCCGTGGACCCTTCCGGCGACGCCACCGCGACGGCGCCGCTCCTCACGAGCAGCAAGCTGACCCTCACCGCGTCCATGGTGCAGCCCGACGGCGTTCGTCCCGTCGCGGGTCCGTACCAGAACCTCTTCGATGAGCAGGCGCTCATTGGAGACCCTCGCGCGGGAACGGGCGCCGCGCCCGTGACAACCTGGGGTGACGTCATCTTCGACGATTCCGCGTACCCCATGGGTCTCATCATCGACCTGGGCGCGCTGTATGACATCACGGAGATTGGCGTCTTCGACACCTTCGACAGCGGCAGCGTCTCCTTCGCGGCCGGCGAGCCGGGTGCCTGGACGCCCGTGACGAACATCACCCTGACCCGGTGGCAAGCCTGGTGGGTCGTGCCCGTCACCCAGCGAACGCGGTACCTCCACGTTTCAAGGACCCGCTTTGCGGGCATGAATGAAGTCGTCATCTACGGCGCCCCCGTGACGGGTGAGCCGCCCGCCAACCTTCCGCCCACGGTCTCCGCCGGAGCGGACCAGACGGTGATGCTGCCCACGAATGCCGCGACCCTCACGGGCACCGCGACGGACAGCGACGGAACAGTCGTTGCGCGGCAATGGACCCAGGTGTCCGGTCCCAATACCGCGACCCTGACGGGCGCCACGACGCTCTCCGCGACGGCGTCCGGGCTGGTGCAGGGGCTCTACGAGTTCGAGCTGACGGTAACCGACGACGACGGCGCTACCGCCAGCGACAGAATGAAGGTCCAGGTGACACCCGCGCCCACGGGCCGTGGCACCACGCAGGAGGTCTACAAGTCACCCTCGACGCCGGGCGGCTACGGCTATGTCGTGTACCTGCCGCCCGGTTACGACGAAGGCTCGAACTGGCCCGTCGTCTTCTTCCTCCACGGGATGGGCGAGCAGGGAGATGGAGGCGTCAACCAGCTCAAGAAGGTCCGTGCGCACGGGCCTCAGGCGTACATCGATCAGGAGGGGAAGGACTATCCCTTCATCCTGGTCTCTCCGCAGACGAGCACGTCGGGATTCTGGAGCGCCTACGAAGCCCAATACAACCTGGACCCCTTCTTCGAGCACATCCTGGCGACGTTCAAGACAGACAGGAAGCGCGTCTACCTGACGGGCCTCAGCATGGGCGGCGCGGGGACGTTCAACTACGCATCGCTCTTCCCCTCGAAGCTCGCCGCCGCCATCCCCGTCTGCAACGGAGGCTACGGTTCGAGCGCCGCGGATGCCCTGAAGATGGTTCAGGCGAACCTCCCCATCTGGGGCTCACACGGCCTGCTCGACAACGACATCTTCTACACCGCGACCGCCGGCTGGTTCACGCACCTGGGACACGCCATGGGCGGCACAGGTGGCGTCATGGATACCTATCCCTCCCCGGCGCGTACAGCGACGGCGTTCTTCCGGCCCGGGAGCGGGCAGTGGGAATGGATTGATGGACAGACGAACACCGACACCACGGGCGCCGAGCCGGTGAAGCCCGTGCTCTTCACCCTCTTCCACGATGGCAATCACTACATCTGGGACCGGGTCTACAAAGAGCCCAAGGTGTTCGCCTGGATGCTGGCCCAGCAGCGCCCCTGAGGGGCGCACCGCCACGGACTTCAGCGCGACTCGCGCGGCGTAGGAGGCTCCTCGCGAGCGTCATACGCGGCGCGGGCCTGCGTCACCGCCTCCCGGCGGCGCAGTGCCCAGGCCGTCAGCATGTCGATGGGCTCCATCCGTTCCTGGCCCAGCGCCGTCAGCGCGGAGTCCACGCGCGGCGGCACGGTCGGCGTGACGGTGCGCGACGCGAAGCCGTCACGCTCGAGTCCTCGCAGGCTTGTCCCGCACGCGGGACAGCACCTCTCAGACTTCCTTGCAGACATCTAGCGGGAGCCGGGCCAGGAGCACGTCCCGTGCATCCCTGGGCGACTGAGACCGGCGCGCATAGGCAATGCCGCCCACGAGCGCCACCAGGGCCAATCCGAACCAAGGCCACCGGATGAAGAATGAGAACGACGGCTGCCCCTCCATCACCTCACAGTGAGGAACGAGCGAGTCGGTCGCCACCAGCCAGGATGTGACGAACGCCATGGGGCCCATGAAGGCAGCCGCCATCACGGCCCACGCGACGGAATCCAACACCCGCGGGAGACGGCCAACGCCAGACGCAGGCGCTACCCGCAGGACATCTCCCGCCTGGCGCGGCCCCCACAGCAGCCAGCACCACACGCCCAGCCCGGCGGACATCGCCAGCGCGAGCACCCACCACAGGTTGGACTCCCACCAGAGGAATGGGGACGACGCGTCGTAGAAGTTCATCCACATCCCTCCAGTGGCGACTGTCGCTCCCGCCCCGAGCCTACATCAAAGCCGAGGGTCCACCGGCTCACTCTCCAGGGCGAGGACACCAAAGACACACTCGTGCACGCGGCGCAGCGGCTCGCCTCTCGCGAACCGCTCCAGGCCTTCGACCCCGAGCGCGAACTCGCGCAGCGCCAGGGAGCGCTTCGTGGACAGGCCCCGCTGCCGCAGCCGCTCCAGGTTCGCGGGCGCGGTGTACTCCGGGCCGTAGATGATGCGCAGGTACTCCGGACCTCGTGACTTGATGGCCGGCTGGAGCAGCCCCTTGCGCCCACGCACCGCGAAGTCGAGCGGCTTGACCACCATGCCCTCGCCTCCTCGCGCCGTGAGCTCCTCCCACCAGCGCACGCCCTCCGCCACCGCGGCTTCATCCTCCAGCGCCACCACGCGGAACGGCGTCGCCACCAGCAACGTCGCATCCACCTGGCACACCCGGGCGAGCGTCTCCATGTGCCACACATGGTCCTTGTCCATGTGCGCCACCCCTTCCGTCGCCAGCAGGTGGAACGGGGCGAACCGCACGTCCTCCAGCGAATGCACGGGCCAGCAGTAGCGCCGGTATGCCTCCACGTACCGCTCCACGCTGCGCGCCTTCTCGGCGAAGCGTGCGGCCAGCTCCCCTACTTCCAGCCCGCGCCCCACCGCCTGCTCCAGCACCGACACCACGTCCGTGAGCGCCGCGCGTGAAGCCGCCCCCACCGAAGCGTATTGGTCTCGCAGCAGCTCCTGGGCTTTGAAGGACCAGGGCATCAGCTCCCCGTCGAGGCACGCCCAGTCCGTCTGGTGGGCTTCCCAGAAACCCGACGCGGTAAGCGCCGCGCGCACCCGTTCGAGGAACGCGGCTTCGAGCCCCGTGTCCGAGAAGAAGCGACGCCCTGTGCGCGTGTAGCAGACGCCCAGCTCGCCCGTCGTGACGCCGAAGCGTCGCCGCGCCGCGGCCTCATCGCGGGCGACCACGACCACCGCGCGCGAGCCCATGTGCTTCTCCTCGCACACGACCTTCGCCACACCCTCCTTGCGGTAGTAGGCGAACGCCTCCGCCGGGTGCTCGAGATAGCCCGGCGCCTTGCTCGTCTCCGAGGGAGACATCGTCGGCGGCAGGTAGATGAGCCACTTCGGGTCGATGGCGAACCGGCTCATCGCCTCCAGCGCCGCCGTGGCGTTCTCCTCGCGCACCGTCACGTTCTGGCTCAGCCGCGTCGTCACCACGCGCTTGCCCCGCACATCGTCGATGTCCAGCAGGTCGTCATGCACCTGCTGCGCGCTCAGCCCACCCCCTGGCGTGACCGCGGCCCCCAGCGGCCGGATGGACTCCGCGTAGGCCCGCGCCGCGGTCACCGAGACGAGCTCTCTCTCCGGATAACGCAGCGCCGTCAGCTTGCCGCCATACACGCAGCCCGTGTCCACGCAGAGCGTGTTGTTGAGCCAGTCCGCCTCCAGCACCGGCGTGTGCCCGTACACCACCGCCGCCTTGCCCCGGTACTCCGCGGCCCAGTTGAAGCGCACGGGCAAACCGAACTCGTCCGTCTCGCCCGTCGTCTCCCCGTACAGGGCGAACTCACGCACCCGGCCAGAACCACGGCCCTGCATGGACGCCTTGAGGCCCGCGTGCGCCACCACCAGCCGCCCCTCGTCGAGGACGTAGTGCGAGACGAGCCCATCGATGAAGTCCACCACCGCCTTGTGAAACTCAGGCGGCTCGCGCTCGAGCTGCTCCAGCGACTGGGCAAGCCCGTGGGACACCTTCACATCCCGGCCGCGCAGCTTGCGCATCAGCTTCACTTCGTGATTGCCCGGGACGCACAGCGCGCTACCCGCCGCCACCATGTCCATGACGAGCCGGAGCACGCCCGGGGTATCCGGCCCCCGGTCCACCAGGTCTCCCACGAAGATGGCCTTGCGGCCCTCGGGCGGACGCACGTCGAACCCTGGCGTCCCATCCGCGCGTGGACGCACCTCGTAGCCCAGCTTGCCCAGCAGCGCCTCCAGCTCCTCCCGGCACCCATGGACGTCGCCGATGATGTCGAAGGGCCCGTGCTCGTGCTTGCGGTTGTTCCACAGCGGCTGCCGCACGAACTCGATGGCCTCCAGCACCTCCGGCTTCAGCACGTGAACGTGGCGAAAGCCCTCGCGCTCCAGCCCTCGCAGCGAGCGATGCATCTGCTGGAGCTGGTTGCGCACCACGTGAGCACCGAAGGTCCGGTCAGGCCGCTGGCGGTTGCGCTCCTGGCACGTCTTCTCGGGGACGTCGAGCACCACCGCCACTGGCAGCACGTGGAACTCGCGCGCGAGCTCCACCAGGGGCTTGCGCGCCTCTGGCTGCACGCTGGTCGCGTCGATGACGGTGAGCAGCCCCCGCGCCAGCCGCTTGGCCGCGACGAAGCGCAGCGTCTCGAACGCGTCCTTCGTGGCCTCCATGCTGTTCTCGTCATCGGAGACGATGCCCCGGTAGGTGTCCGACGACAGGACCTCGGTCGGCTTGAAGTGCCGGCGCGCGAAGGTGGACTTGCCCGCGCCGGAAGGACCGATGAGCAGGACCAGGGAGAGTTCAGGAATCGTGAGCTTCATCGCGCGAACACCGCCATCTGGGTCGGCGCACCGACGTCCGGGTCCAGGGGACCCACGGGGAGGAAACGAACGCTGTAGCCGAAGCGCTCGCAGATGCCTTGAGCCCAGGATTCGAACTCGGCCCGGGTCCACTCGAAGCGGTGGTCGCGGTGACGGAAGGTGCCCACGGGGAGCGACTCGAAGCGCACGTTGTATTCGGCGTTGGGCGTGGTGAGCGCCACCACGTTGGGACGGGCGGACTCGAAGAGGACGCGCTCGAAGGCCGCGAGGCGCGGCGGGTCCAGGTGCTCGATGACCTCGATGACGGAGGCGGCCTCGTACCCAGCCAGCCGCGCGTCCCGGTACATGAGGGAGCCGTGGAGCAGCTGTATCCGGCGGCGCTGAAGCTCCGGCATCCGGTCCAGGTCCAGCCGGTCCCGGGCAATCTCCAGCGAACGGAAGGACACGTCCATGCCGAGGATGTCAGTGAACTGCCGCTCCTTGAGCAGGGCCCGGAGCAGCTTGCCCTCGCCGCAGCCCAGGTCCACCACGCGCGTGGCACCGCTCTCCTTGAGGACGGCGACCACCGCCTGGAGTCGCTGCTCGTTGAGACTCAGCCGCGACTCGAGCGCGGCTTCCTCCTGATTGCGCGTCTGCGTCCCCTCCTCCGGCTCGGGCGCTTCGTCACCGGAGAGCCGCTCCAGCGCTTCACGCGCGAGGCTCTTGCGGTGACGCAGGTAGCGCCGGGTGATGATGTCCCGCTCCGGGTGCGCCGCCAGCCAGCCCTCCCCGTGCCGCAGGAGCTTCTCCACCTCCTCGTCGCCCACCCAGTAGTGCTTGTCGTCATCCAGCACGGGAATCAGCACGTAGAGGTGCGTGAGCAGGTCGCTCAGGCGTGTGTGGGCCTCCAGCGTGACGGTGAAGTAGCGGCTGTGGCCCCAGTCTGGGACTGTCTCGTCCAGCGCATGTCGCGTGGCGGTGACGGTGTAGCCCAGAGGCTCGAAGAGTTTCCGCAGGAAGGGCTCGCCACCGCGACAAGGAAGCACGGAGAGGCGGGCCACCAGCGGAAGCGGCTGCCCGGCCAGGTCCGGCCGCTCCTTGCTGCTGCCCGACATCGCGTTGCGGAAGGTGCGTGCGAGCGCGACGCTCAGGAACGACGAGGCCACGTAGGGCCGGTCATTCACGTACTGCTCCAGCACACCGCCTTCGCCCGAAGGTCCGCGACGCTCTCTGACGAGTCCGACGGGGTCGACCTCCAGCAGCAACGCCACCGTGGTGCGCGCCTCCGTCGCCTCGGGATAGAAGACGTGCGCGTGTCCGAAGGACAGCTCGAAGGATTGCGGGCGGTGCGGGTTCTTGTGGAGCAGGTACCCGAGGTCGGTCGCGGGATGATGCGTCGTCGAGAGCGTCAGCAGCATGGCCTTCCCAGCTTCGGTTCCACGGCGTCAGGGAGGTTTTCCATGACGCGGGAATGTAGCGCGGTGAAGACCAGGGGTTCTGGACGTTCCTGACAGCATGGACCTGCCCGGCCGCATGCCCCCGGGCGTTCAGTCCATCAACTGCCGGGACAGGTAGACGTGGTGCAGTGCCCACCGGCGCGCGTTGAGCAGCGGGTCCGCGTCGTTGGAGTGCCCGCCGTCGGTGTTCTCGTAATACAGGTACGGCAGCCCCATGGCCTCCAGGCGCGCCGCGAACTTCCGCGCGTGGCCCGGGTGGACGCGGTCATCCTTCGTGTTCGTGGTGATGTACGGCGCGGGGTAGCGCACGCCCTCGCGGAGGTTCTGGTAGGCGGAGTACTTCGAGATGAACGCCGCGTCCCCGGGCACCTCCGGGTTGCCGAACTCCCCCACCCACGACGCGCCCGCTGGCAGCAGGTGGTAGCGCATCATGTCGATGAGCGGGCTTTCGATGACGGCCGCGTTGAACAGGTCCGGGCGCTGCGTCATCGCCACGCTGGTGAGGACACCGCCGTTGGAGCGGCCGTAGATGCCCAGGTGGCGCGGGGAGCTGACCTTCCTCCGCACCAGGTCTTCCATCACCGCCGCGAAGTCGTCGAACGCGCGCTGGCGGTGCTCCCGCAGGGCCGCCTGGTGCCAGCGCGGACCGAACTCGCCTCCGCCCCGGATGTTGGCGACGACGTAGGCCCCGCCGCGCTCCATCCACAACTTGCCCTCCTCCGGCAGGTAGACGGGCGGCTTGGACACCTGGAAGCCGCCATAGCCATACACCAGCGTCGGCAGCGTGCCGTCGAGCTTCCGCGCCTTCGGCCGCACCAGGAAGTACGGAATCCGGGTGCCGTCCTTCGACTTCGCCCAGGACTGGTCCACCTGGAGCTTCGAGGCATCGAAGCGCGCGGGCAGCGACTTCACCTTCTTCACCGTGCCCGCCTTCGCATCCGCCAGCCACAGCGACGTCGGCGCGAGGAAGCCCTGGGACTTCACGAAGAAGCGGTCATGCGATGACGACGTCGCGGTGATGGCGACCGAGGCGTTCTTCGGCAGCGCCAGCCGCTTGCGGCTCCAACGGTTCTTCCCCGGCGTGTAGACATCCAGCGCGCCCTTCACATCCTCATAGAGGCTCACCAGCACCTGGCCCCGCGTCGCCGCCACCGATTCGATGGCCTGACGCGCTCCCGGCTGGAAGAGCAGCGTGGGCTTCGCCTTCGCCGGGTCTGCCTTCAGCGCGGCCAACGGGTATGCCAGCAGCGCGCCCTGCTTGAAGCGGCCCCAGTCCTCTTCAATCGTGAAGACGACCTGCCCGTCCACGAAGGCCTGGAGGGAGGACTTCCGGGGAAACGGGAGCCGCACGGGCGCCGCGTCTCCCAGCAGGTAGTACTCCGACTCGAAGAAGGTCACCGCGCGGTTGACCAGCACCGCCTGCAACGCGCCGTCCGCGTCCCGCAACAGGAAGGGAGACGCGGAGACGTCGGTGCGCTCACCCCGGAAGGCTTCCTGCGCCTCCGTCAGCGGCGTGCCACGCGTCCAACGTTTGAGCACGAAGGGATAGCCCGACTCCGTGAGCGTGTCCCCGCCCCAGTCGCGCCCCACCAGCAGCGTGTCCGAGTCCAGCCAGGACGCGGACAGCTTGCCCTCCGGGACCCGGAAACCGCCTTCCACGAAGTGCTTCGCGGCGGCGTCGAACTCGCGCAGCTCGACGGCGTCCTTGCCTCCGTTGGACAGGGAGACGAGGCAGCGCTGGTCCGCGGGAGGCAGGCAGTTGCTGCCCTTCCAGATCCAGTTGGCCTTCTCGGCCTTCGCCAGCGCGTCCACGTCCAGCACCGTCTCCCACGGTGTCTGGGCGCGCGTGTAGCCGTCCAGCGAGGTGTGCCGCCAGATGCCTCGGGGGTTGCCGCGGTCCTGCCAGAAGTTGTCCACACCACCAGCCCGGAAGCCGGGCGAGGGAATGCGGTCGGTGGAGGTGAGCAGCTCCAGCGCCTGGGCGTGGAAGGTTTCGAAGCGCGGGTCCTTCTCCAACACCGCGAGCGTCCGCGCGTTCTGCGCGCGAACCCATTCGAGCGCCTTCTCGCCCTGGACCTCCTCGAGCCACAGGAAGGGGTCCTGGGGTGGTGCCTCGGCCGTCGCCACGGAGGAGGTCAACAGCCCGGTCAGCAACGACGCCACGTATGCCCTTCTCATGTCCTCATCTCCCGATGCCCGAGGTGGCCCCCCAACAGGCCGAGCCGCCGCTCATTCCCCCGACCTTGACGCCTGTGCCACGGCGGCCGTGCTGGCGGGGCCGCGAGCGCCCGTCGCGCGTGCATCGCATCGGGACTGGCGGTGATGGCCTGCAAGGGAGTATGGGTCCCGCCACATACGCCCCCCCGGAACGGCCGGCTCCGCACGTGGTGACCTCAGGAGTGGAAGCAGGTGGTGATGACAGGACCCAGCGACAAGGGGGAGCGGCTCTGGCCCTGGGTGGGCGCGGCGCGCGGAGTGCGGTGGTTCCTCGCGGCGGGAGGAGGCCCCACGCTGCCGCGCTTCCAGCGCCTGGGCGACCGCGTCACCTGCGGCGTGGTGGATGGCTTCACCGTGTGCGTCCCCACCCGGGACAACGACTCCCGCGAGGCCTTGAAACGCACGCCTCCGGCTCCCTTCCCCCAGCCCCTCCCCGCCTCCGCGGGCCCGTCTCACTGAGTCCGACGCCCATGAGCTTCCAGCCCCCCGTCACCCCCACGTCCGAAGTCCCCACGGCCCTCAGCGAGCATGGCTACGCCGTGCTCACCCGCGACGGCCTCTGCGAGCTCGCGGGCATCGACTCGCCCGCGCTGGACGCACTGCGGCCGTCCTGGAACGAGCTGCCGCTGGATGGCTTCCTCCGGGATGGTGGCCGCTACCGCTCACGACGGCACTCCTGCTTCATCGTGGACGGCGACTCGGTGACACAGGTGCCTCACCGCGCACACTGGCAGCCGGTGGAATACAACGCGCTTCACGGCGGCATGGAGCGCTGGTTCGAGCCCGTGCAGCCCGACATCGTGTCCCAGCCGGTGTGGGCGGGGCTGATTCGAGGCATCGCCGCGTGCTGCTCCCAGCTCAAGGGCGAGCGCCCCTGGTACGTCGAGGCCCACCAGTTCCGCATCGACACCACCGACGGAATCGGCCGGCCCACCCCCGAGGGCGCGCACCGGGACGGCGTGGACTTCGTGGCCGTGCTGCTCGTGGGCCGCGAGGGCATCAAGGGCGGTGAGACGCGCGTCTTCGAAGCCGACGGCCCCAACGGCCTGCGCTTCACGCTGACGGAGCCCTGGTCCGCGCTGCTGCTGGATGATGCGCGCGTGATTCACGAGAGCACGCCCATCCAACCGCAGGGAGACACCGGCCACCGGGACACGCTGGTCCTCACGTTCCGGGCCGGAGGGTTCCAGGGCCCCGAGTAGCGCCCAGAGCGCCGCTGCTCGCTCCAGGACACTTGCATCTCCGGTCCGCGTGCTTGCCTGACACACGCGCGCGGGCGAGCGGGGTGTGCGTGCCGAAACGGAGCGCCCCCCTCCCATTCAGCCTCGAGATGGGCTTCTCTACTGAGGTTGTGACGACCGCTGGCCGCATCCCGCTGTTCGAGAACGTGCGAGGCATCCTCATCACCCTGGTGGTGATGGGGCATGCGCTCGAGCCCCTGCTCGGCCGGGAGCCGCTCGCGAAGGCGCTCTACTCCGGCCTGTACCTGTTCCACATCCCCGCCTTCGCGTTCCTCTCCGGGCACCTGTCCCGCGCGGACAGCGGGCCACGCGCGCTGAGCGCCGTCGCCTGGGGGCAGCTCGCGCCGCTGGCCGTGTTCCAGGTGCTGTACGTCGCCTTCGACGCGTGGGTGCTCGGCCGGGGCTGGAGCTCCCACTGGCTGGTGCAGCCGTACTGGCTGCTGTGGTTCCTGCTGAGCCTCGGGTGCTGGCGGCTGGTGCTGCCCCTGCTCCTCCGCCTGCCCAAGCCGCTGATGTGGGCCGTGGCGCTGGCGCTCGTCGCGGGCCTGCTGCCCTGGGTGGGCTACCTGTTCGGCCTGTCGCGGACGTTCGTGTTCCTCCCCTGCTTCGTCGCCGGTCACCTGACGCGAAGGGAGTGGCTGCTGGCCCCTCGAAACACCCGGGGCTGGCGCCTCGTGCTCGCGGCGTCCCTGGCCATGGGCCTGGGCGCATGCGTCGGGGCGGTGGCCATGGGAGCACTGCCCGCGCCCGCGCCGCAGTGGCTCTACGGGAGCAGCGGCTACGCGGTGCTCGGTGCCACAGCGCTCACGGGCATGGCGGCGCGCGCGGCGCTCTTCTGCGGTGCACTGGCGCTGACATGGGCACTCTTCACGCTCAGCCCGCGTCAGGAAAGCGCGCTCACGCGGCTGGGTGGACGGAGCCTGGCGCCCTTCCTCCTGCACGGCTTCGTCGTGCGCGCCGCCGAGCACGTGGGCGCGTACGCGTCCCTCCAGGGGCCCGTGGGCGTCGCCCTCGCGCTGGGAGCGGGGGCACTGCTCACGGTGCTGCTGAGCCAGCCTTCCGTCGTCCAGGCCACGCGCCCGCTGTGGGAGCCTCGGTGGCTCTTCCAGCGGAAGCGTGACGCCGTGCCGGGCCTGGGGCGCTGAGCGGGCCTACTTCTTCCCGTAGTCCAGCTTCACACCCTTGCGCTTGGCGTAGATGTACGCCTCCATGGCGCGCATCCGCGGGTCACCATCCGCCAGCGGCTTGCCGCGCGCCGGGTTCTCGATGCACCAGTTGATCATGTCGCGAAGCAGCGCCACGCGGCCCAGTTGCACCTGGTACTTCGGATACGTCTCCGGATGCGTGTTGGACGCGTCCGGGTGGCACATGTCACAGGAGATGCCCACCGTGCCGCCAATGGCCTGGGCGTCATGGAAGACGCGGTGGCCTTCGTCCACGAACTGCTCCGTGGAGGCGGCCCAGATGGCCTCGTCCCGGTCGGAGAACGCGCCATAGGTGTGGCCGTCCTGGATGGGCGTGGCAATCTGCTTCTTCACCTGCGAGCCGCCGCTCTCCGGTGTCACGCCGCCGGGGCGCACCGACTCACCGGCCGAAGGCGCAGGCGTGCGCGGCTGCTGTGTGCGCGGCGTGGTGGAGCCCGGCGCGGGCGCCTGCGCCATCATGGGCGCCGGGTCCCAGTTGGCGTTCGGGTTCTTGCGCAGCCACTCCTCCATCAGCGCGCCCGATACATGCTGCGCCTGCGCGCGCGTCAGGGACTGGCCGGCCTTGACGCCCTTCACCTCCATGGACGTCTCGCCGTCACACAAGCCCACCACGAGGTTGCCGTCCTTCGACACCGGCAGCTCGTGCTTCTTCACCTCGGAGCCCTGGGCGGCCGCTTTCGGCGGCGGCAGCACGGGGCCGGTGGCCAGCGCCGCGCCTCCCACGAACGACAGCACGGCGCCCGTTCCCACAAGCAGCTTCATCCGGAAGGTCATGGTGTCCCTCGCGCTCAGTAGCTCGGCAGCTTGGTCCGGGGCGGCACATCCTGCTTCCCACGCGACGCGAGATAGCTCGCGCGCACGGTGATGGGGTTGCGCTCCCAGAGGTTGTACAGCTTGTCCACCATCCCCGACTCCAGCACGTCCATCCGCCCGTCTCCGCAGCCGTCGAACTGGCTGAAGGGGTCGGAGCGGTTCATCTGCACCGTCAGCCGCGGCAGGCCCTCCGGCGCGTAGGGCCAGGGCCACGCGGTGGACAACATGCCGTGGAAGCTCATGTTGCCAATGCGGTTGCTGAGGAGCTGGTGCGTGTGGCCGTGAATGACGGTCACCGTCTGGAATGGCTTGAACAGCGCCTGCACCTCGTCCGCGTCGTCCGTCCAGAAGTTCCAGGGCCGGTAGTACTTGTAGAGCGGTGAGTGGCTGAAGACGATGATGGGCGTCGCCTTGTTCACCTTCGCCAGGTCCTGACGCAGCCACTCGCGCTGCGGCGCGCCGACCTCGAAACGGGATTGGATGCCATTGTCCAGGCCAGCGACAATCTGCATCCGCTCCTCGGGCATGAGCTTGCGCTCCGTCCAGAAGTCCTTCTCCAGGATGGAGTTGAGCACCACGAAGTGGACGCCCTTGTGGTCGAACGAATAGTTCGGCGGGCCGAACAGGTCCGTCCACAGCTCGCCCATGTCGAGGAACCAGTCGTGTTCGCCCACCATCAGCCGCACGGGCGCCTTCACGGCCTTCAGAATCTCCGCGCCCAGCTTCAGCTCGCCCGGCTTGCCCAACTGTGCCAGGTCACCTCCGAAGAGGACGAAGTCCGGCTGCGGATCCAACCCGTTCACATCATCCACGGCCTTGAGGATGGCGCGCACGAAGCGGTCGTTGAGCTTCTTCTCGTACAGGTGCGTGTCGGAGATATACGCGAAGGAGAAGCGCGGCTTCGTCTCCTGCGCCTCCGCCACGTTGACCCACTGGAAGCTGTGCGGCGTGCGCAGGCCCATGCCCGCGGCGATGCCGGCGGAGATGCCCGCCACGCGCAGGAAGGCGCGGCGGTCCAGCTTCTTGAGGTCGTCGAAGAAGGCGTCGCGCTCTGCGTGGTGCTTCGTCTCGATGCTGCGGAACTTGTTCCCCATGGCGGCGTCTCCTAGGGCCTGGACGTCGAGGCGGGCTTCACGAGCGTCTCGGTGCCGTACACACCGATGTCCGCCGGGTTCTTCACCGACAGGTCAGGGTTGGGGGCCAGGTCTCCCAGATTCCCCTTCTTCCCCATCGCCACCGCGGTGTCTCGCTCCGGGCGCTGGTTCTTCAGTCCGCGCTGCCGGGCCTGCTCCTTGGTGGCGTACTTCGCGAACTGCTCGTCGGTGAGGGTGTTCAGGAAGGCCACCACGTCGTCGATCTCCCCCTCTGTCAGCCCCAGCCGCTGCATGCCGCCATCCAGGTATGGGTTGGGCACGCCGCCCTTGTTGTAGTGGTCCATCACGTCCCACAGCGTCGCCAGGGAGCCGTCGTGCATGTACGGACCGGTGATGGCGATGTTGCGCAGCGTGGGCGTCTTGAAGGCGCCCACGTCGTTCTCCTGCTTCGTCACCAGGAAGCGCCCCAGCTCGGAGAAGCGCGTCTCCAGCGCCAGCTCGTCAATCTGCTGCTCGTCGCCGGTGCGGACCACCTTCAGGGCCTCGCGAGCGAGCTTCACGAAGTCCTGCTTGTGCGCCGCGATGCCGATGTTGTGGAACTTCTGGTCGCTGAACAGCGGCGACACCACGTTGCCCGCGTGGCAGGCATTGCAGCGGGCCTTGCCGTTGAAGAGCGCCCAGCCCCGGCGCTCCGCGGCGGTGAGCGCCTTCGCGTCGCCGGTGATGAAGCGGTCGAACCGGGCGTTGCCGGAGTACAGCGTGCGCTCGAAAGCGGCGATGGCCGTCGCCAGGTCGTCGAAGTTCACCTCGCGGCCGAAGACCTTCTGGAAGTCCCTCACGTACTCCGGAATGGCCTTCACCTTGGCCACCACCGCCGCCTCGTCGGGCATGCCCATCTCCCGCGGGTTGAGGATGGGCAGCTTCGCCTGGTCCTCCAGCGTGGACGCGCGGCCGTCCCAGAACTGGGAGGCGCTGAAGAGCGCGTTGAGGAGGGTGGGGCTGTTGCGCGTCACCTTCTGGCCCTTCACGCCCTCCGACACCGGCTTCGCGTCCGTGAAGCCGAAGCGGGCATCGTGGCAGGTGGCGCAGGACACGGTGTTGTCCACCGACAGGCGCTGGTCGTTGAAGAGCTTCTCGCCCAGCAGCACCCGCTCCGGCGTGGGCGCGAGCTGGTCCGGGACGGAGAGCTTCCACAGGACCTTGGACACGCCCGGCGGCAGGTCGGCGGGCAGGGACACCGCTTTCCTCTCGGCTGGCTGGGCCTGCCCGGACTGGGCGAACAGCAGGACGGCGAGCGACAGTGCAACGCCACACGGCGGGCGCATGGTCTCCCCTCCCCACCAGCCACGCTCCACGCCGCGAGGAAGTCGCGGCGTCCGGCCGGGGTCAGCTCTTTCTGGGAAACAGCATTACCCCCGCCCCGCGGTCCAGGGTGTGTTCGCAAGACTGTCCATCAATGGAGCAATGGCAGACACTCTGAGTGGGCTGCCGAACATCCCGGGCGCGTGCATCTTTCGCGAAAGGAGGGCGTCATGTGGGACCCGGGTGAGTTGCGCGAGGGCATGGCCGTGAGGGACGAGCACGGGCGGAGGCTCGGCACGGTGGTGCATATCGGAGACACGCACTTCGAGCTGGAGCAGGGCTGGCCGCCCAGCCGCGACTTCATGGTGAGCTTCCACCTGGTGGCGCGGGTGGACCATGGTGAGGTGTTCCTCCACCCCGGCCATGGCGCCACCGTCCCCACGGAGGACGAGATGCCCGACAGCGGCGCGTACATCTGACGGCTAGCGTCCGGGCAGGCGCAGGTCGCGGGAGCTGAAGAGCAACCCGGACGCCGTCGCTGGCGCGAGCACGGCCAGGGCGATGAGGGCCCCGTCCAGCGGGCTCCGGGCAAGCGGCACGTTGTAGGTGACGGCCTGGACGAACGTCAGACACGCGTCCGCCGCCGTCAGCCCGCCCAGCACCGTGGCCAGGGCATCCCGCCAACGCCGCACCAACGAGAAGAGTCCCACCGTCAGGCCCACGTCGAACACCACCCACGCCCACTGCACCTGGACGGACGGGAACCAGCGCGCCGTGGAGGGCAGCGCCAGCAGCGCGGTCCACGGAACGAGCAGCACGGCGAGCGCGTGCACCAGCAGGCGCGGGCGCCGCAGCAGCGTGGCGATGCCGAAGCGCAACAGGCCGCCCTGCGCGAAGGCCCGCAGCGCGTCGTACACCGCCGCCAGCCCGCCCCGTGGCTCGGGATAGGACAGATGGATGGGCACCCAGGCGTCGGGGCGGAACTTCCCCTTGAAGGTGCGCAGCCCCTCGAAATCGAAGAGCGGCCGGCCGCACGCCCGCGCCAGTCGCAGCCATGGCCGCACCGGCCCCGCGAGCGGCGCCAGTCCCAGCGTCACGTAGCGCCGCCCGGTGGCGGCCGCCGCGCGCATGGCCGCGTCCACCAGCGCCTCCGCGGTGCCATTGGGCGCCTCCGGGTCCCGGAGCAGGTCCTGGAGGAACCAGCCTTCGCGGGCATACACGGGCGACACCGACAGGAAGCCCACCACCTCGCCCTCCACCTCCGCGACGAAGGCGTACCGCTCGCTCGCGAAGGCATGCGGACGAAGCTGGACCAGGAAGCCCATGGGCGCCATGCGACGGGACGCCAGCCAGCGTGCCTTCAGCAGCTCCACCGCTCGCCGCGTGGGGTGCAGCGGGTCCCCCAGCTCCGTGACGGGCACCTCGCGGACCTTCACGCCTCGCGCGCGGGCGCGGCGCAGCTGCTCGCGCAGGCTGCGGCTGCCCCGCACCACGTCGTCCCAGTGGACCGGGTCCCAGACGGGCTGCTCGCCGATGGGCAGCGACGCCATGGGGGCCAGCTCCATGAAGCGCGGCTCGGTGGCGAAGAAGCACACGCGCCGGTCCACTGCTCGCGCGGCCACGCGGAAGCCCTCCGCCACCGAAGCCAGCCGCTCCGGCGCGGCAATGGGCACCCCGGCCGCCACCCAGGCACCGCCCGTGTCCACGTACGCCACGCACGCGTCGCCCGCCGGGTCGAACCAGTACTGGAAGCCGGGCTGGAGCACCTGGAACGAGGTGGCGTTCCAGCCATACCGGCGCAGCAACGCCAGCACCTGCTCGCGTGGCTCCGGGCCGGCCGGGGCCTGCTCTGGGGAACGTCCTTCCACGTGAGGCAGAGGGTATGTGCCCCACCCTGTGGACCGCAAACGAGAACACCGTCTGTCCGGACCTGCGCCGCGCTCCCTCACACGGCTCGCATGAGCAGGCGTGATGAGAGCGAGGTCTTCTCGCCGACCACAAGCACGCGCCAGACGGCTGTTGCAGCACATCAGACCAGGCAGGCAATCGGCCCGGAGGAAAGTCAGCCTAACGTGCGGAGCACTCCCTCCTTCCGGAGCCCGTGGATTGAAACCTCCTTCGCTCGCGGCCTGTGCGCTCGCGGTCCTGTTGTCCCCCTGTCTGGCTTCCGCCAATGAACACGATGACGGCGGCGTGCGAACCAACACCGCGCGCCTGCTGACGACCGACGCGGCGGAGGTCATCGACGCGCCGGTGCTGGGCCTCCAGCGCACGGCGCTGCCGCTGTTCGCCGGGCTGGCCGTGGACACGTCGATGTATGCCAACGCCTTGCTGGCGCCCAACGTGGGCCTGCGCTGGGCGATGGCCGCCGGTCCCCACCGCGTCGTGCTGGGCGCGCGCTACACGCACTTCGTGGGCGCCTCCGTCTATTCGGACGTCGTGACGTCGGGGGCGGACACACCGGCGCTCCAGCGCTTCGAGCCCGAGCTGTCCGGCCCGTCCTTCTATGGCGTCTACGGCCTTTCGCTGGGCCCCGTGCTGGTGCAGGGCGAGGCGCGCTACGGCCTCTACACGTCCGACTATCTGTCCTTCACCGGCGCGCTGGCCTTCAACTTCGCGGGCCACTGGTCCGTGGTGGGCGAGGCGGGCGTGCGCGTGAAGGGCGGCTCCACCCTGCGCGCCGCGGCGGGCATCCGCTACGGCGGCGAGCACTTTGGCCTGGGCGTGGGCGCCACCTACGTGGACATGAGCGACCCGGCCCTGCCGGGAGAGAGCCTGCCCGTCCTCCCCGTCGTCGACCTGTCCTGGAGCTTCCGATGATGATGCGCGCCTTGCTGCTTCCCTGCGTGCTGCTGCTGTCCGCGTGCTCGGCGGAGATTGCCATCCAGACCGAGCCCTTCGACCAGGTGGTGCCCGTCACCTCGCTGCTGGAGCCCGTCTACGCGGAGGTGGCGCTCGACCTGCCGGAGGAGTCCGTCAACACGCAGGACCTGGACATCATCGTCAACGAAGTCTCCGCCACCCTCGTGGTGGTCAACCCCTCCCCCACGCTCACCCTGCGCACGTCCGCGCGCCTGTCACTCACGGGGACCGCCACGCCGGACAACCCGCGGCTCTACACGAACTTCAACCGGCCGGCCTACTACGACACGGCGGCGGAAATCCTCGCGGAGCGGACCTTCCAGCCGGACTCGCGCACGCCCCTGCGCATCGACGCGCCGGCGCTCAAGAACGCCATCGGCCGGCGGCGCGTCTGGGTCATCGTCAGCAACACGGTGGTCCGCTCCGGCCTCACCCTGCCCCAGCTCCCGGCGCAGATTCGCCTGGAGGACATCGTCTTCCAGGCTCTGCTCACCAAGCCCTTCCCCGGGCTGGGCGGCGCACTGGAGGCCGGCGGCCTGTAGCCAGTGGAGGGCGCGGGTGGGAAGCTTCCGGCTGGACCGACTCGCCCGTGCCCTTCGCCTACTACGACAACCTCACGCCCGCCCAGCAGCGCGTCTACCGGATGAGTGATTCGGTGAGCGCGCTCCGGCTCCGCGAGCCCCGCACGCTGGAGCCCCTGGTGGCCGCGCTGCGCGAAGCCCTGGCCACGGGCCGGCAACCGGAGACCGAGCACGCCACCGCCCGGTTGAGCGACGCCCTCTGCGAGCGGCTGGACCTGTTCGCGCCGCGGGTGGAGGTGCTGGAGGTCCGCCCCTCCTCCACCACCGGCGAGCTGCACGGCATGTACACCCTGGAGCGGGGCCGTCGCCCTCGCATCCAACTGTGGATGCGGACCGCGAAGCACGCGCGGGTGGTGGCCTTCCGCACCTACCTGCGCACCCTGCTGCACGAGCTGTGTCACCACCTGGACTTTCTTCTGCTGGAGCTGCCCGCTTCCTTCCACACGGAAGGCTTCTTCCAGCGGGAATCCAGCCTCTTCCACCAACTGGTGCCCCGCCCAACCCGGCCCCGGCGTTCCGGGGCCAGGAAGGGTGTGACTGCGGACACCCCTGACATAAGTCCAGGCAGGCGGCGGCGCGGAGGCTAGATTCCGCATCCCTATGGCGCATCCGACCGAAGACAAGAACTTCCGCCTGCCGACCTCCATCCGTCCCCGCCGCTACGCGGCCACGCTGACCCTGGACCTGGACGCGAAGTCCTTCTCCGGCCAGCAGACCATCGACCTGGACGTGGCGGCGCCGTCGAACGAAATCATCCTGCACGGCATCGCCCTGGAGCTGAGCGACGTGACGTTCCGCGCCGGTGGCCAGCAGCGCAAGCCGGCCTCCATCCAGCCCGCGCAGGCGAGCGAGACGGTGGTGCTCCGCTTCGATGAAGCGCTGCCCACGGGTGCCGCGTCGCTGGACGTCGCGTGGACGGGGCGCTTCACGGAAGGGCTGCGCGGCCTGTACCAGGCGGGCAAGGTGGCGGCCACCCAGTTCGAGGCCGCCGACGCGCGCCGACTCTTCCCCTGCTTCGACGAGCCCGCCTTCAAGGCGCGCTGGGCCCTCACCGTCCGCGTCCCGGCGGGGCTCACCGTGCTGGGCAATGGCCCGGTGGTGAAGGACACGCAGGAGGGCAACCTCCGCGCGGTGACATTCCAGGAGACGGAGGTGCTCAGCAGCTACCTCATCGCCCTGGTGGTGGGCCCGCTGGTGGGCACGGACGCGCAGGACGTGCAGGGCGTGCCGGTGCGGACCTGGGCGCTGCCGGAGAAGGCGCACCTGACGCGCTTCGGCCAGGACGTGGCGCTGGCGGTGCTGCCCAGGCTCCAGGACTACTTCGGGCTGCCGTATGCCTTCACCAAGCTGGACCAGGTGGGCATCCCCGACTTCGAGGCCGGCGCCATGGAGAACGCCGGCCTGATTACCTACCGCGAGGTGGCGCTGCTGCTGGACCCGGCCACCGCGCCGCTGTCGGTGAAGAAGCGCGTGGCGGAGGTGGTGACGCACGAACTGGCGCACCAGTGGTTCGGCAACTGGGTCACCATGGTGTGGTGGGACGACCTGTGGCTCAACGAGGCGTTCGCCACGTGGATGGCCTTCAAGATTGTGGACCAGTGGCGCCCCGAGTGGCGCATGTGGCTGGATTTCGACGCGCACCGCGCCAGCGCGCTGCACCTGGACGCGCTCAAGTCCACGCACCCCATCCACGGCGAGGTGCGCAACGCGGGCGAGGCCGGTGAGAGCTTCGACGCGATTACGTACGAGAAGGGCGGCGCGGTGCTGCGGATGATTGAGGGCTTCCTCGGGGAAGGCCCCTTCCGTGAGGGCATCCGCCAGTACATGCGCAAGCACGCGCGCGCCAACGCGGTGAAGGAAGACTTGTGGAACGCGCTGGGCGACGCCGCGAAGCAGCCGGTGGAGGAGCTGGCCACCGCGTGGGTGGGCCAGAGTGGCTTCCCGTTGGTGACGGCAGCGCTGGACGGGCGCGGGCTGTCGCTGTCGCAGCGGCGCTACTACAGCGAGCCCGGTGTGCAGAGCGCTGAGGTGTGGCCGGTGCCGGTGGTGCTGCGCTACGAGGACAGCACCGGCGTGCGCGAGCAGCGCGTGCTGCTGCGGGACGCCCAGGCCACGGTGAAGCTGGAGGGCGAAGGCGCGGTGAAGTGGCTGACGGCCAACGCGGGCTCCACCGGCTTCTACCGGGTCGCCTACGACAAGCCGGGCCTGGAGAAGCTGGCGACGAACCTGAAGTCGCTGGCCCCCGCCGAGCGCACCGCCCTGCTGGCGGACCAGTGGGCGCTGGTGCGCGCGGGACAGGCATCGGTGGCGGACCTGCTGGACCTGACGGGCCGCTTCGGTGACGAGGAGGACGACTCCGTCCTGGACGAGCTGGTGGGCCGGCTGGCCTACATCGAAGGCCGGCTGACGGACGGCGAGGACCAGGTCCGCTTCCGCGCGTGGGTGGAGAAGCTGCTGGGGCCGGGGCTGAAGAAGCTGGGCTGGCAGTCCGCGCCGAACGAGGCGGACCGGGTGAAGCTGCGGCGCGCGTCGCTGGTGCGCGCGGTGGGTGGCCTGGCGCGCAGCCAGGACGCGCTCGCCGAGGCCCGGCCCCGCGTGGAGCGCATGCTCCAGGGACAACGGGACGCGCTGGAGCCCAACCTGCTGGACGCCGCGGTGGGCATGGTGGCGCGCGCGGGCGACGCGGCGCTCTTCGACACCTTCCTCCAGAAGATTCCGTCCGAGCCCGACCCGGCCACGCAGCGCCGCTACCTGATGGCGCTCACCGCCTTCGAGGCCCCGGAGCTCACCGAGCGCGCGCGCGGGCTGCTCTACACGGACACGGTGAAGACGCAGGACGTGGCCAGCTTCGTGGCGGGGCTGCTGGGCAACCGCGTCGGCCGTGACGCGTGGTGGGCACAGATGCGCACGCAATGGAAGGACGTGGTGGCCCGCACCGGCGGCGCCCCCATGCTGCTGCGCCGCATCGTCGAGGCCATGGGCATGCTGCGCACGCGCGAGCACCTGGAGCAGATGCAGGCCCTGCTCAAGGCCCAGCCCATCCCCGAGGCGCAGCAGGCCACGGCGCAGACGCTGGAGCGGCTGTCCCAGGATGTGGCGCTGCGTGAGCGCTGCATGCCCGAGGTCTCCGCGTGGTTGAAGCGCCAGCCGTGAAGACGACGCTGACAGAAGCGAGCCTCTCGGGTGTGCGGGAGGCCCTGCGGCAGGCCAACGCGGGGTTCGAGCGCGCCTACCCCGGGGACTCGACCCAACGGCAGCCGGTGCACGTGGTGTACGGCGGCGCACACCTCTTCCGGGCGGAGACGGCCCGGAAGCTGGGCGGCATCGCGCTGAACACGCTCAAGTCGTACGCACCGGATGCGCCCGTGCTGGCCCACGGGCTGGGACTGCCCCAGCGCGGCCGCTTCGCCCAGCGCGTCTACGCGCGCGTGGTGGCCAAGCTGGAGCACGAGCCGGTGGAGGACCTGCGCATCGACTTCGAGGATGGCTACGGGCACCGCTCCGACGCGGAGGAGGACGGGCACGCCGTGTCCGCCGCGGAGGAGATGGCGCGCGGGCTGGCCCAGGAGCTGCTGCCGCCCTTCATCGGCATCCGGGTGAAGTCCTTCACCGAGGAGCTGTTCGACCGCGCCACGCGCACGCTGGATTTGTTCCTCACCACGCTGCTGGAGCGCTCGGGTGGGAAGCTGCCGCCTGGCTTCGTCGTCACGCTGCCCAAGGTGTCGCTGCCGGAGCAGGTGGCGGCGCTCGCTCGCGTCCTGGAGGTGCTGGAGACGCGGCACGGGCTGACGGTGGGCACGGTGGGCATCGAGCTGATGGTGGAGACACCCCAGGCGCTCTTCGACCAGCAGGGCCGGCTGCACCTGCCCACGCTGGTGGCCGCGAGCGCGGGCCGCTGCACCAGCGTCCACCTGGGCGTGTACGACTACACCGCCGCGCTGGGCGTCAGCGCGCATGCGCAGACGATGCGGCACCCGGCCTGCGACTTCCTGCGGGATTTGGTGCAGGTGTCGCTGGCGGGCACGGGCATCCGGCTGGCGGATGGCGCCACCAACGTCATGCCGGTGCCACCGCACCGGGTGAAGCAGGACGAGCCGCTGCTGCCCACCGAGCGCCGGGAGAACATGGAGGCGGTTCACCGGGTCTGGCAGTTGTCGTACCGGCACATCCGGCACTCGTTGGAGCGGGGCTGGTACCAGGGGTGGGACTTGCACCCGGGCCAGCTCCCCGTCCGCTACGCGGCGGTGTATGCGTTCTTCCTGGAGGGGCTGGACGCGGCCTCGCGCAGGCTCAATGCCTTCATGGAGAAGGCCGCGCAGGCCACGCTGGTGGGAGACGTCTTCGACGACGCGGCCACCGGGCAGGGCCTGCTCAACTTCTTCCTGCGGGGCCTGAGCTGCGGCGCGCTCACCCAGGACGAGGTGCTGGCCGCGGGCCTCACGCTGGAGGAGCTGCGCAGCCGCTCCTTCCGCGACATCGTCGCGTCACGCCGCGCCCGGACCACTTCCAGCTAGGCCGCGGCCATGGACTCCTCCATGCGGCGCTTCGCTCTGCTGCTGTGCCTCACCTCCGCCTGCGCCGGGCCGTCCGTGACGACGGTCCGGCCCAAGCAGCCCGTGCCCGAGCCGCCCCCTGCCGCGAAGGTTCCGCCGCCGCCCACGCCGACAGGCCCCTTCGCCCGAGAGTTGGCGCCGCTGCCCAGGCAGCGCGTGAGCTCCGCGGAAGGCATCTTCACCGCCGAGGTGGAAGCCACCTCCGCGCCCCGCCTGACACGGCACGAGGGCTCCACACGCCTGGAGATTCCCCTGGGCACCGAGGCCACGTTGAGCTGCTTCGTGTACGAGCGCCCCATCGACGCGGCGGGCGCGGTGCTCGCGGTGGCGAAGGCGGCGCAAGGCCACAAGGGCGTCACGGTCCGGAGCATGGTTCCCACGGAGGTCACCGTCGTCGCGGACGCACCGGTGATGTTCGTGGACGTGGACTACGAGGTGGTCGCCTCCGGGGACAGCGTGAGCGCGGGACGGCTCAAGCTGATGGTGAGCGCGAGCCCGGAGCTCCCCCTGCTGTGCGCCCATGACGAGCCCGGCTACGCGCGCACCTTCCACCGCGTCACCACCGGACTGGCCGCCACACTCAAGGTTCCCGGCCCCGCCCGGACGCCCGCGCGAACGAAGGCGCTTCGCGTGTTGAAGCTAGATGGACGGCTCGCGGGATTCGACTGGCGCACCGAGCAAAGGCTGGAGGGCGGCTCGCGGCGCACGGAAGTCTCCACCAGCCTGCTGCTGCCAAAGGCCACGAATGGCCCGCACGCGGAGGACCGCACCATCACCACGGTCACGGATGAGGAGGGCCGGCTGAAGGAGCAGCGCCATGCGCATGCGGAAGACGGGCGGCTCACGCTCCAGGTGACGCTCCGCCGCGAACGGGAGCCCCAACCGCCCACGCGCGCCGCTCCCGAGACGGCGTACCGCTACGAGGGGAGACAGGGCTCGCGCGCACTCAAGGGCACCTTCACATCGAAACGAGGGCTGGCCACGGAAGACACGGTTCATGACACCGTGCGCGACTTGCTGCGCCCGGGTGGCCCGGCGGAAGCAGTGCTCGACGTCTACCGGCCCGCCGACGTGCACTCCGCGCCCACGGAACTGGTGCTGCGCCGGGTGCCCTCGGCTGGGCCACGAGCCCTGACGCTCACCACGAGCGACGCCACCGAGGAGGCGCGGGCCGCCGAAAGCGGCACACTGGAGTGGACGAAGCGCGCCCTTCCCGAGGGACAGCTCACGTCCGAACTCATCCACGGCAGCCCGCCGCCCTGAGTGCCACTGGCGAAGCCCGCGCCAGTGCGGGCGCGCACCTCACCAGAGCATGTCCTGGTCCTCGGTGACGCCGGGGACGTTGGACAACTCCAGCGTGCGGCTTCCCACGCGCACCGTGCCGTTGAAGAAGCCCACCGGCTGCGCGAAGTGGCTCACGACGAGGCGCAGGTTCCGGTCCTCGCGGTGCACATGAAGGGGCTGGAAGCGCAGGTCCACCGCGCCATCCACCGTCGCCAGCCACCACGGCGCCATCAGGTCCTTCGCGTCGTATTCGAAGCGGGCGCGCGCCAGCGGGTACAGCTTGTCCCCCAGCCACAGCGCGTTCTCGTTGGCGTCCGCGTTGCCCTCGTTGAAGCCCTCCACGAGGTTGATGCCCACCGGCGTGCCGTCCGCCAGCCGCCCCGACGCGAAGGCCCAGCGCCACGCGGTGTGCCGTGCCAGGTAGCCCTGCGTGTAGTCCATGCCGCCCACGCCTCCGTCCAACCGGAAGCGCTTCCCGCCCGCCTCCAGGCTGCCGAAGGTGAGCAGGCCATTGCTCTTCATGGTGACGTTGACCAGGCCGTCACCCTCCACTGGCGCGACCACGGTGAGCGCGGGCGGGCCGCCGGCCACCATCATGTCGCCCTCCCACTGGAAGGACTGGAGGCTTCCGGTGCGCAGCCGGCTGACGTCCACCGCCACCCGGTAGCGCTCGTCGTTCTCGCCGCGCTGCACCGACAGCCGTCCGCCCAGCGTGCGGAAGGAGGCCTTGAGGCCCTGACCGGGCTTGTCGCCCAGCACCACCATGGGGCCGGGCGTGCCCAGGAAGCTCACGTCACACAGCGGCTTGCGCTCGCGCAAGTCCAGGGCCACCGCGAAGGCGCTCGACGTGTAGCCCAGGTCCACCACCGCGAAGAGCGCGGCGACCTCGGGTGTGGCCGCGAAGGTGTAGTGCCAACGCTTGCGCTTCAGCAGACGCGTGGTGCGGCCCGGGGCCCACTGCCCCTGCAGGCGCGGCAGGTCCACTTCAGGCAGCTCACCCTGGTAGGTACCGAATCGGGGCTCCCCCCCGGAGGTGGCCACGGATACTGGCGCGGGAGGGAACAAGGCGTCTTGCTCTGGCTTCATCTGGCCCCATTGGAAGGCAAAGGCGCGTGGCTGTCATGTCAGGCCGCCGCCCAAGCGCCACCCGCCGACAGTGGCACCTGAGAGGTTGTGCGGAGCGTAACGCAACAGCGGCGCGATGGGGACCCTCGTCAGCCCCGGCCGAAGACGATGCGCTCCTGGGACAACAAACGCGCGGTGACCGCCAGCGACAACACCGTGAGCAGGATGCTGGACGCGCCCGCGATGAGGAACGGCAGCGCGCCCAGCGGCTCACCACGCATCACCTCGCCCGCGAGCACCTCCTGGCCCAGCACCGGCACCGCGAACATCCACATCTTCGGCTGGAGCGGAGACAGGGCCAGCACCATGCCCGGCAGCATGGGCACCACCATCAGGAGGGACAGGTACGTCTGCGCTTCCTTGAAAGAGCGTGCATAGGTGGACACCCACACCTGCACGGCGGAGGCGGCCAGGGCCAGCGGCAGCACGGCGGCGGCCATGCCCAGGGCGGCGGGCGCGTCGAAGCGGGCCTTCACCCCCAGGTCCTCCAAGGGCACGCGCCGCACCACCAGCATGTAGGCCACCAACGTAATCAACACCGCCGCGACGGCCATGACCACGGTGGCCAGCCACTTGCCCGTCACCACCGCGCTCCGGGGCGCCGGGTTGAGCAATAGGGGTTCCAGCGAGCCACGCTCGCGCTCACCCGCCATGGCGTCGCTGGCCACCTGCATGCCGCCCGCAAAGGCGGCGATGACCAGGAAGAGCGGCACCATGTTGAGCAGCCCTGCCGCGGTGCGCTCCGGCGTGGACAGGTCCGCCTCCTGCACCCGCACGGGAATGGCCAGGTCCGGCGAGACGCCCCGCGCGTAGAGGCGCTGGTTGCCCAGCATGTGGGCGTACGCTTCCAGCAGCCGCCGCGCGCGCAGCACCGACTGGCGCGCGGACTGGCGCGAGCTGTCCACCACGAGCTGCACCTCGGCGGTGCGCCCGGCCGAGTACGATTCGGCGTAGTCGTCCGGCACCACCAACACCGCGTCCAGCGAGCCCGCCCGGATGCGCGACTCGTAGTCCTCCGGCGCCGCTTCCAACTGCGCTCCGTAGCGCTCCAGGAAGGCCATCAGGCTGGGGGCATGCTCCCGCCCCACCACCGGCAGCGCCAGCGGCCGGTCCTGCCGGTACCAGGAGGCCAGCAGGTTGAACATCACCATGAACACGACGGGGCCAATCAGCGGCCACATCAACGAGGTGAGCACCGAGCGCCGGTCGCGCAGGTGGTCCTTCAACTCCTTGCGGAAGACGGAGAAGGACAGCCCGCTCATTGCATCAACCCCTGGTCCGTGCCGATGGTGGCCACGAAGGCCTCCTCCAGGCTGTCCTTGCCCGTGCTCGCGCGCAGCGCGTCCGGCGTCCCGTCCGCCACCACCCGCCCGTGTGCCACCACCACGATGCGGTCACACAGCGCGGCCACTTCCTGCATCACGTGGCTGGAGAACACCACGCACCGGCCTTCATCCTTCAGCCGTCGCAGCAGCGTGCGCACCGAGCGCGTGCTCATGACGTCCAGGCCGTTGGTGGGCTCATCCAGGAGCACGTTGCGAGGCCCGTGCACCAGCGCCCGCGCCATGGCCACCTTCACGCGCTGGCCCTGGCTGAAGCCTTCCGTGCGGCGGTCCGCGATGTCCCGCATGTCCAACAGGTCCAGCAGTTCATCCACGCGCTTGTCCAGCGTGGCGCCGGACAGGCCGTGCAGCTCGCCGTAGTAGCGCGCGTGCTCGCGGGCGGTGAGGCGCGGATAGAGGCCACGCGCGTCCGGCAGCACGCCCAGCGCCCGCCGGGCCTCCTGCGGTCGCTGCACCACGTCCACGCCGTCCACCAGCGCGGTGCCGCGGTCCGGCCGCACCAGCGTGTAGAGCATGCGCATCGTCGTCGTCTTGCCAGCGCCGTTGGGGCCCAGCAGGCCGGTGATGACGCCGTCCTCCGCGGTGAAGGACACGTCCTCCACCGCCGTCACCTTCTTGCCAAAGCGCTTGTGCAGGTTCCTGGCTTCAATCATGGCGCGCGCGTCCTCAAGGCACCGGGCCGGCGAAGGAGGTGAAGAAGGGAGGACGGGAGAGGGTGGTGCCGCACGCGGACGACAGCCCCTCCACGCTCCCTTGGGTCAGCAGGTCCAGCATCAGCGTGCGCGCGCAGTCCGCGCCAATCGTGTTGTGGCCCACGCCGGGCACCACCACGTGCAGGCTGTTGGAGAGCGTGCGCTTCGCCTCCTCGGCCCACGCGGGCGGCGTCACCGGGTCCAGCTCGCCCGACAAGAGCAGCGTGGGCACCGACGACACCACCGGCTCGCGGTAGCCCTGGGGCAGGCTCCCACGCGGCCAGTCCGCGCAGACGGAGAGGACTTCGCGGCCCATGGTCGGACCGAACCAGGTGCCCTGCGACTCGCGCACCAACGCCGCCTCGTCGTAGAAGGGCGCGTCCTCCGCGCACACGACGGCGAAGTAGAGGCCATGGCTCACCGTGCGTCCCAGGTTCTCCGTCAGGCCCACGCTGAGCGCGACGAAGGGGGACCAGTCTCCCTGCGTGGCCCGGTCCAGCATCAACGGCACCAGGGAGGACATCTCCGGGCTGTAGAGCTGCGCGAAGAGCTGCGCCAGGAAGGCGCGGCGCGACAGGACGACCTCCTCCAACACGCCGGTGCGCGGGTGCGCCACCTGGGTGCGCGCGGGCGTGGTCTCCAGCGTCGTCAGCAATGCCTCCGTCCTGGACCGCAGGTTCGGATACGCCTGGGTACACGCCGCGTCCGCCTCGCAGTTCGCCAGCAGCCGGTCCAGCGCCTGCTGCGCGTCGCGGGGCGCGAACAGCGGCAGGTACAACCCCATGGGCGCCACGCCATCCAGGATGGCGGTCCGCACGCGCTCCGGGTGCTGCCGCATGTACACGAGCGCCGCGCGCGTGCCGTAGGACACGCCCCAGAGGTTGAGCTTCTCGTAGCCCAGCGCCTGGCGGACCTCGTCCAGGTCATCCATGGCGACGGGCGTGGTGTAGTGCCGCACGTCGGCGTCCCAGCCCTCGCGGCACTTGCGCACTTCCTCCGCCGCCTTGCCTTCCTCGAGCCGCGCGGACAGCCCCTCTTCCGGCGCGTCCGTCTTGCAGTTCAGCGGATTCGAGTCCCCCGTGCCTCGCTGGTCCACCAGCACGATGTCGCGCTTGCGGCGGATGCGCTCCACCGCCATCAACACCTGCGTCGAACGCGACGCCGCCTGGCCCGGGCCTCCCGCCAGCAGCACCAAC
Source organism: Myxococcus sp. AB056 (assembly GCF_006547365.1). NCBI lineage: Bacteria > Pseudomonadati > Myxococcota > Myxococcia > Myxococcales > Myxococcaceae > Myxococcus > Myxococcus sp. AB056. The sequence continues at coordinate 153,231 of NZ_VHLB01000001.1, forward strand.
GGATCCGGCTGCGGCTGCGCGGCCAGCGCCGGCACCACCACCACGCGCAGGGGAATCTTGCGGCCCGTGCGAGCCACCCGGTCCTCGAAGACCTCGTAGGTCCCACACTGGGCCTGCGTGGCCAGCCCCTCCAGGCGGCAGGGCTTCAACGACAGCGTTCGCCGCTCCGCGGGGTCCTGGCTGCTCTTGGAGCAGGACACCGATGCCGCAGCCAGCAGCCCCAGGGCCAGCAAGGCGCGCCAGGGCGGACGATGGGAGGAGATGTGTGCACGGACCCCGGACAAGGGTGCCTCCATCTGGGTACGGGAGGCTCCCCACATACCACCTCCCACGGCATTGGATTGAATCCCGCGCGGAGAAGGGGCGTCCGGTGATACGCCCATGCCCACCATGAAACGTGCCCTTCTCGTCCTGGCCGTCCTTGGACTCACCACGCTCAGCGGCTGCGCCGCCTTGCAGAAGATGCTGAAGGGGGCTTTCAAGAAGCCCACCCTCTCCTTCAAGACGGCCCGGCTCGCGGATGCGTCCTTGTCCGACGCCACCATCAACCTGGTCTACGAGCTGAACAACCCCAACGGCTTCGGGTTGAACCTGGCCGAGGTGGACTACGCCTTCTTCGTGGAGGGCAAGCAGGTCGTGGCCGGCAAGCCGCGCTCGGGACTGGCGCTCAAGGCCAACGGCAAGAGCGAGCTCGTCTTCCCGGCCAACGTGAAGTTCGCGGACGTGGTCCCCGTGCTGGAGACCTTCCTCAAGCAGGACAAGGCCGCCTTCAAGGCGCAGGGCACGCTGGGCGTGAAGACGCCCCTGGGCGTGCTGAGCTTCCCGCTGGCAAAGGAGGGCACCTTCGAGGTCCCCAAGATTCCGCAGGTGTCCTTCCAGGCGCCGCGCATCAAGGACATCACCCTGACCGGCGCCACCGTGGAATTCCCGTTGTCGATTACCAACCGCAACAGCTTCCCGCTGCCGGTGGCCGGCATCACGGGCGCGCTGAAGGTGGCGGGCGCGGATGTGGGCACGCTGTCCACCGGCAACCTGGGCAAGCTGGACGGCAGCGGGACGAAGCAGGTCACCCTGCCCCTCACCATCAGCTTCGCTCGCGCGGCGAACGCGGCCCTTGCCCTGCGCTCGGGCGGAAATGCGCAGGTCCGCCTGGACGGCAAGCTCACCTCGGAATCCCAGAGCGTTCCCCTGAGTCTCAATCAGCTCGTCAATTTCGTTAAGTGACGCCTGCCTGCACTGCGGGCAGGGGAACTGAACACAGGGTTGTCCCAGGGCGCCTCAGACGTTACGGTGGGGCGTCCTTGCCGCTTTTCCAAGGTCGAGACACACATGCGCCGCATCCTCTTCAAGTCGAAAATCCACCGCGCGACCGTGACCCAGGCTGACCTGGATTACGAAGGGTCGGTCACCATCGACCGCGACCTGCTTCGCGCCGCCGACATCGTGGAGAACGAAAAGGTCGCGGTCTGGAACGTCACCCAGGGCACGCGCCTGGAGACCTACGCGCTGGAAGGTGAGGCCGGCAGCGGCGTCATCTGCATCAACGGCGCGGCGGCACACCTGAACAAGCCGGGCGACCTGGTCATCCTGGCCACCTTCGCGGAAGTGGAGGAAGCCGAGGTGGCGAACTGGAAGCCCACCGTGGTGTTCGTGGACAAGGACAACCGCGTGGTGCCCGGGCAGACGAAGGAGATTCCGGGCCCGCAGCGCCGCTCGGCCTGACGCCCGGCGCCGCAGCGGTCCGCTGGCTGCTTTGCCCCATCGAACGCCTTTTGCCATGCTCCCCCCTTCTTTAAAGGGTGGGGTCGTGGGCCCCGGAGGAGTCGATACGATGAGGCGGTCGTGGGTGAGCGCTGGCGCGCTCTCGCTGGTGCTGACAGGTTGTACGGGCACGGGGGCCTTCCGTCCGGATCCGAACAACGACGACCCGCTCTACGGGGTCATCCCTGTCGTGAAGGCGCCCCCGCAGAACCGATGCGCTGCGCTCGGCACGTCCTCCGCGCGGGGCTCATGTGACGACGCCCTCTACCTGGCCACCGAGTACACCCGCCGGCTTTCGGTGGGTGATGAGATCTGCCTCGAGGGTGGCTACGGCGAAGACCCGGGCGCGGCGTGCAAGGCGCGCGCGGCCATCATCGACACCTCTCCCAATCAGGTGAAGCTGGAGGTGCGCGGTCCGAAGCCGGACTCGCGCTGGTTCAACGTGGAGATGCGGCACGCCTGGTACGAAGAAGGCGCGCTGGTGGACCTCTACCTGTCCGAGCGGGGTTATTGAAGGATGGGTCTCTACGACAGCGTGGCCGAGCGGCTGGCCTTCATGAAGAAGATGACTCCGGCCGAGCTGAAGAAGCTCGGCTCGGCGCGGCTGTCGGACATCGTCCTCCAGGAGGTGGCGCGCTCGCGTGTGCGCATCACGACCCTGGAGAAGCGCTACCCGCAGGCGTCGCCGCGGGAGCTGGCCCAGCGCATCGTGGACGAGAAGAAGAACCTCGCCAGCATGGTGGGCGGGGTGAGCGGGGTGTTCGGGCTGGTGGCGTTGCCGGCGGACCTGCTCTTCATGGCGTACCTGCAAATCATCCTGCTCACGGACGTGGCCACCCTCTACAAGGTGAACCTCAAGACGGAGCGGGCACGCGGGGAGATGCTGGACTTGTTCGGCTACGCCAATGGCCTAGGCCCGCTGCCCCGCGCGGGTCCCAAGGTGCTGGGGAAGCTGGCCGCCATGCTGCTGGAGAAGGGCGGCATGCAGACGATGGGGCGGGCCATGCCGCTGGTGGCCGCGCCCGTCACCGCCTACTTCAACAACCAGCACATCCAGATGGTGGGCGAGCAGGCCGTGCGCTTCTACGAGGGCTTCGACAAGGCCCACGCCAAGGCGAAGGCCCAGCGCAAGAAGGCCAGCGGCGCATAACGGACCGCGCCCCGCACATTTCTTTCGGTGGGTCCGATATGCCTTCCGCGCCGGACCGTTGATCGCCCAGGCGGGGCCATTGCCCCCTTGGAAGACGGGCGGTCATCGGGACTCCTCGGTCGGAGGGACGACGACGCCCGAGAGACGGAGGCGACCAGGATATGTCCGAGCTCTCGGCGGAAGTGCGGGTGCAGGTGGCGCGGTTGAGGAATCTGCTCATCGACGTAGCGCGCTGCGGTGCGTTGGGCAGCCCCCTGGGTGCCCTACCCCATACCGAGCTGGACCCGATGGAGGTCCAGGCCGTCTGGTGGCTGAAGGCGGAGAGCCTCCTTCCCGTCAACGTCCTCGCGGAGCGGCTGGGCGGCATTGCCCCACCCCGACTGAGTCGGCTGCTGGACCGGCTGGAGGCCGCGCAGCTCGTCCAGCGCGAGCGCTCCGTGCGGCATGACCGGCGGCGCGTTCGGGTGAGGCTCACGGAACAGGGCCGCGCCCTGGCGGAGCAGGCGGACTCGGTGGTCCAGGAGCGCATGGCCCGGCTGCTGATGCCGTTGGAAGGCGAGCAGCGCAGCGCGCTGATGGACCTGCTGGAGGGGTGGGTGGAGGCCCTGGGCGGCAAGAACCGCGCGCCGGAGCTGGCCACCGAAGGGGGCGAGACGGACGCCCCGGTGGCCGATGAGCTGGAGCCCGCCGCGGCGCCCAGGCGTACTCGCACGGAGCTGATGGCCATCACCGCCAACGCGGCCTGACGTGTGCTGCCCAGGCCCTGCTCGTGGCCATCGCCGCGAGCGGGGTCTCCCCTAAAGCTGGACGCGAACCTCGCCCCCTCGTCGGCAGGCCTCGGCGACTTCCCCTGTCCAGGGCGCGTATCCCTCCGCCTCCACCTCCAGGTGAAGGCCGAACGGCCTCACGCGCCCCAACCGCCAACGTCCCTGTGCATCCGTGAGTCCCCACGCGGGAGGCAGTGAGCTCACGTCACTTGATGCGGTGACTCGCGCGCCGAACACCGGCTTGCGCCCATCCGTGACGAGCACCTCGCAATCGTTCCCCTCCACATCCACCTGGAAGGTGACGGTGCCGTCCACCATGTCCTCGCCCACGTCCGCGGCGGTGCTGGTGTAGACCTCGTGAACAGAGAAGGACACCAGCACTCGATAGCGCCCCGGCTCCAGAATGGACACGGCCATCCCATCCTCTTCCTGGATGTAGGCGCCGGCGGAAGCCAGCTCCCACTGGTTCTCGTGGCGCCACCGCTGGAGAACGAACACGGGATAGGGCTTCTGGGTCCGTGCCTCTATCTGTGCCCGCATGGCGGCATCCATGCGCAGCACGAGCCAGCGGTAGGCCTTCACGCGCCACGTCACCTCGGCGTCCCGCACACCCGGCGCGGGCCTGAAATCGAAAGCCTGTTCCGCCGCGGCCACCGGACGTCTGGACACGGGTGATGCCACCTCGACACGGAAGCGGGACGGCTCCCAGGACGGCAGCCCCGACACGACAAAGCGCCCATCCTGCGTGAGAGGGATTTCCACGTCCCCCTTCCCCAGGAGCCTCGCGCCTTCCGGTGGACGGAACGTTCCTTCCAGTTCCACCTTCCCCCGCAGCGTCACCGCCTCCCCCACGCCTTCGGGAAAGAGCGAACCCACGTCCAGCACCACCGGCTCCACACGCCCCTCGCGCAGAGGCACCTCCACCCACGCGCTTTCCCTGCCAGCCGCGCTCCGGAGTACCAACCCCACCGCGGGGTCCGTGGGCAATGGCCGCAACTCCAGCGACTTCCCCACAGGGAACGGAAGCGCCGTACCGTCCGCGAGAGCGGAGGCGATATCCGGCGCGACATGCCGAATCACGGGCAACAGTTCGCTCGCGCGCTCCGCGTCGCGAACATCCCGGGATACGCCACGCACCACACGAAGTGAGAACGGGCCATGCTCGGGTCGCACTCCCGCGAGCCGCACCCGCACACCGGTAGGCGCCCGAGCAGACAGCACGGCCTCCACGACACCTGTGGTGCCCCCCTCCTCGAGCACCACGTCGCCCAGCCAGAACGTTCCATCCGCTGCCCAGGCCACCACCCGGTAGAGCGGTACCACTGGAACGAGCACCGGTCCCAACGTCCCCCCCGTCGCGGACGGCGTCACCTCCGCGGGCCGCCACTCCAACACGTTGGCCAGGTCCTCCAGCCGCTCAGGCCCGGCGCCCTCGCGCCCCTCGCGCTTCGACACTTCCCACAGGTGCCGGTCCGCGTCGGAGATGGAGGCCTCGCCCACGCGGGCCTCTCCCTGGAAGGGAACATCCCCTTGCAGCACCACGCGCAGAACCAGTCCCTCTGAGTGCGCGGGCTCCAGCTCCACGGGCGGCGGCGGACTCACGGGGGTTGGGGCTTTCGTGCGTACAACGGGCGCGCGCGCGGGCGTCACCGGCGCGGCGACGTCCGCGGGCCACAGCCACCACAGCACGAGCGCGGCCAACACCAGCGCGGCGCCCCCCACACCCCATGCGCGACGTTTCAAGGTCTCAATCCGTATCGCTGGCGGAATACAGCGTCAGGTAGATGGGCGCATGGTCCGACAGGCGGGTGACGAAGTCCCGCGTGTTCCCGATGTAGTCGCGCCCCGCCGAGGAGAACTCCGTCACGTATTCGGGCTGCATCCAGAAGTGGTCGTAGGCATTCACGTAGCCACCACTGAGGTTGATGGTGGTGGCGACGTTCAGCTTGCAGGCCACCGTGGGAGACAGCGCCACCAGGTTCGCCCAGGACGCCGTCGTGCACGCCATGTTGTGGTCCCCCACCAGGATGACGTCCTGGTCGGTGCGGCTGGCGTCCTGCACCGCCTTGAACACCGCGCCGAATTGCTTCACCTCGGCGTCGCGGTCGGAGGGATTGCCCCAGACGGTGTGCCAGTTGATGAACGTGTAATCCGCGCCCGTGGGCGTGTGCCGCACGCGGACGATTTGCGGCTCGCGCTCGAACGTGTCGCCGGTGTCCTCGTACACACTGGATGACAGCAGTGACACCGTGTCCTCCCGGTACAGCACCGCGTAGATTTCCTTGTACGACGAGCGCCCGATGAGCGGCGTCTGCGCATAGCGCCACTTCACGCCGGAGACCGCGTTGAGCTCCGCCACGATGGCCGGAACCACGCTGGTATTCATCACCTCCTGCAGGAACACCAGGTCACAGCCGTTGTTGGAATTGCTGTTCGCGCCGTACTGCCGCCAGATCTGCTCCGCGTCCTCGCGATACGTCTGCTCCGCGGTCCACCCCTCGTGACGCAGGTTCCAGCTGACGACGCGCAGATACGAGCCCGCCTGGGCCCACGTGGGAACAGCCAGGACGACCAGCACCACCACGCGCAACAAGAAGGACGGAAATCCCATGGAGTGACCTCGGCGTGAGAGGGGCGGCCATGCGGGGCGGCCGCACGCGCGGACCAAGCACGTGCAACGGTCCTAGTGGATGAGGTTCGTGACCGGCAACCAACCTTCCTGAAAAACAAGAAACATAGGGTCCCCAGAGACCCACCCCGCGGCGCGATTCCCCCTCCGCGCACGTCCCCACGCCACCGCTGCGCCCTTTAAACGCAACTTGATTGCAACTGAATCAGGATGGCACATTATCGCGAGCGTTCCTGGAATGGGGACCTGGCGGGGACGGCAGAGCTCTGTCCTGCCACGAAGGAGGGCACGTCATCGTGAGCCGACTCATCTGGAGCATGGGATTCACGGGACTGGCGTTGGCCTGCGCCGTCGCGGCATGGCTTCACCGGCCAGTGGAGCTTCCGTCCCAGGCCGCGGAACTCGAGGCTTCCACCCCGCTCGCCCAGGCCCCCACACCGCGGCCGCGCTCCGTCGCGCCCCGGCCTTCCACGCCTGTCGCCCCCGCGCAGCCGGACTCTCGCCTCATCAAATCCAGGCCCACCTCGGCGTCCGATGCAGAGCGCTCCGCACGCTCCCGGCGCACGCCCCCTGCCCAGCGCCTGCGGCTGGTGACGGCCCTGCGCGGCACGTACTCCTCGCCTGAAGCCCGCCGCGACGCGGTGCTGGCGGAGCTGACGGCCTCCGGCGAAAGCCACGAGCCTTGGACGGCGCAGGCCCGGGCGGCGCTGGCGAAGTGGCATGCCCAGGTGGAGGCCGACGTGCTGCCCGTCCAGGCCGAGCCACCTCGATGCTTCGCGGCCGGCTGCGTCGCGCGCGTCACCTTCCCGGACAGCGACTCATTCCAGGAGTCCTTCCGCCGCACCGCCGACCTGCGGCTCGGCGAGGACGCCACGCACATGCAGCTGCCCCCCGAGCGCCGGGCCTCGGGCGAAGTCGTGGCCGCGTGGCTCGTCCTGCGTCCCGCCACGCCCTGAACACACACCCCTGTCACCCCGCAGTACCCCTCCAAGGAGCAACCACCATGAAGCTGGAGTTCCCCTTCAAGCAGTCCCTGCTCGCCACCAGCGTGGCCGTCCTGATCGCCGGCTGCGGCACCCCCGTCGAGGAGGAGTCCCCCGTGGCGCCCGAGGCCGCCGCGCTGGAGAGCAGCGAGGACGCCCTGTTCAGCATCCTCCCCGCCTGCGAGGAGCCCGCGGAGCTGGAGCACGTCGTGGAGCACGCGTGCTACCACGCCGAATACGGCCCCTTCGAGCCCATCACCGCCGCCGCCCTGGGCGCGCCCGTCCTGGTGGATGTCAGCCAGGCCCACACCGCCTACCAGGTCACCCTGCCGCAGCGCTCGCCGTTCAACTACGCCGGCCGCGTCTCGTTCCTCCCGGACGCGTCGGGTGAGTTCGCCTTCATCCTGTCGCGCCAGCGAGGCCTGCGCATCTTCGAGGCCGCCACCGGCACCGAGGTGGCGCGCGAGTGCCGCTACACCGTCCCCACCGAGGTCTGCTCCAACCTGAAGACGGCCTACATCGCGGACCTCGAGGCCGACACCGAGTACTACCTGGAGTTCCGCTCCATCCTCCCCTCCAACGCCGCCTTCACCCTCATCATCGAGGAGGCGGGTCACCACCACTGACCTGACCCGCGGAGCGTCTTGAAGGCCCACGGCGGGAGCTTCCTCCTCCCGCCGTGGGCCTTCGTCCGTGCGCACATGGACACAAATGCACTTCAGTTGCATTTGAACCCGAGAAACACATATGAAGCACCTCATGCGCCCGACCCTCCGAGTCCTCTTCCTGACCGCGTGTGCCGCGGCGGCCGTCGCCTGTGGTGGTGACGAAGACCCCGCCCCCATCGAGCCCGGCGACCCCTGCGAGCCCAACGGCCACATCCACCGGGAGCCCACGGGCGACTGGTGCCACTGCAACAAGGGTTACGTGGCCGCCGATGATGGCCTGGCCTGCGTGCCGGACCCGAACCACGTCCCTGGCGACGGCTTCGACTTCGGTGACGACGGCGAGCACGCCTGCTGGCACGTGACGAACGGTCCCTTCGTCACCGTCAACGCCACCACCGCCCGTCATCCCCGCGTGGACGACTTCCACACCTACTACACGGTGAAGCTCCTCCCGGAGAACAGCCAGTACGTGGGGACGTTCAGCTACAAGGCCTTCGCCACCGGCAACTTCGTCGTCTACCTGAGCAACCCGGACGTGCCCGTCACCCTCACCGAGACGGCCATCAGCACCACCGTGCCCCAGGCCGGCGCCCAGGCCACCGGCGGCTTCTGCGACGGGCTGAAGCACATGGTCGGCTACGAACTGGCGGACCGCGTCCAGTACACGCTCCAGCTCGGCCCCACGTCGCTGCCCGAACTCCACATGGTCATCGAGCACGTGCAGTAACGCATCCGGGGCGAACCGACCTCTCGCGTTATTGCAATTAAGTTGCTATTGCATCATGAGTGAGGACTGCCGGTGCCCGCGACTCGCGGGGCCCGGCTCACGAAAGGAAGCCTCATCATGAAGCTGACCCAGCGGCCCCTTTGCAGTGCATTCCTCGGCCTGGTGCTGGCCGCCTGCGGCCCCATGGACGACACAGGGCAGGACTTCACGTCGGAGCAGGAGCAGCCCCTGGAGGCCACCTGCGCCAGCGTGGACAACACGGCCATGACGACGCACGCGTGCGCCCATGCATCCAACCCTGGCGACAACGTGAACGTGAATGGCGTCACGGGGGCGCCCGACATCAGCACCCAGCACAAGCACTACACCGTGACGCTGTCCGGCAGCGGCACCGGCAAGGTGACGTACATCCCCGTGGCCAGGGCCTCGGCGGGCTCCACCGTGGAGTCCGTCGCGTTCTACGCCACGCAGAACGTCACCATCACCGCCGTGGACAAGAGCGTCACGCCCAACGTCACGCTGACCGCGCTGGTCAGCACCAACGGCATCACCGAGGGCACCTGCACGCTGCACCACGCGCGGGTGTTCGACCTCACGGTTGGCCACACCTACGAGCTGAACATCACCGCGCCCACCACCTCGGTCGGCATGGTGCCCGAGTACCTGTTTGACAACCGCGGCCGCTACTACCGGGACGCGGACGGAGATGGCTACGGCGCCAACAGCCCGCTCTACCGCTTCGCGTGTGAGGCGCCCGCGGGCTACGTCACCCAACGCTTCGACTGCGACGACACCAACCCCGCCATCTTCAACTGCTAGCCCGTCACCCTCGGGGTGACCTGGGCATCACCGCAGCCCCTCCACCGGGGCGCCCCGCTCACCTCGGGGGCGCTCCGGACCTTCTCCCCGCACCACCTCACCAAGGCCCTCCGATGCGAACCGTCGCCACCACCACCTTGCTCGCCACGTGCGCCCTGCTGGCTCTGGCCGGCTGTGACAATGACGACCCCGTCCCTCCGACGCCGGACGCGGGCACCCGTCCAGACGCGGGGAGCGAACCTGATGCGGGCAGGGAGCCCGATGCCGGAACACAGCCCGACGCGGGTTCGGTCCAGGGCCCCACGGTCATCGGCTCCACGCCCTCGGAGGGAGAGACGAACGTCCTGCCCGTGGAGCTGTTCAAGGCGGATGCGACGACCACCGGAGTGCGCAAGCTCGTCACGCTCACCTTCGACACGCCCATGGACACCACGGCGGCGGAAGTCACGCTCGTCGACCGGACGACGCCGGCCAATGCCGCTCGCACGCTGACGGGCACCTGGTCCGAGGATGGCCTGACGCTCTCGGTCGCCATCCCCCGGCCCGAATCCGACCTGCCACCGCTGGAGGAGGAGACGGCGTACACCCTGGAGCTCGGCGCGCTACGCGGCGCGGAGGGCCACGCAGTGGACACGTCGCACGCGGGACTTGGTGATGGGCAGCTGGACTTCACCACCGGCCGGCGCGACGGCACCACCGAACACGCCTGCGCCCACGCACTGCTGGAGAGCCCGGTACCCGTCACCGCGAGCGCCTCCCCCACCATCTACCCCGCGACGGATACCTCGCACGAGTTCTACGGCCTGACGCTCCCCGCCAGCGGCACGTCCTTTCTGGGCTACACGGAAGTCGTGTCGGGAGAGAGCCGGGACGAGCCCGTCATCCTGTACCTCAACCACCCCATCCCGGTGGCGGTGCACGACACGACGGAAGGCGAGGACGCTATCGCCACCGCGCTGGAGCCCGCCCGGCCCGTCTGCCTGCCCGCCATCACCCACACGCTGAAGTTCACCGCGCCCGGCGGCGACCGCTTCCTCCGGCTCACCTTCGGCCCGACGGAGCGGGAGACGTTCACCTTCGTCTTCGAACGCTACTGAGTCAGCGCTCGGTGGCGGGGTGCAGCGCCGAACCCCGCCCCGCGCGCAGCAGGTGCAGCGCAATCCCCACGCCCATGACACTCACCGCCGCCACGTAGTGCGCGGGCGCCAGGGGCGACGCCTTCATCATCAAGGTGACGACCAACGGGGTGAGCCCGCCGAAGATGGCGTAGGCCATGTTGTATGAGAAGGAGAGCCCCGAGAAGCGCACCGCCGCGGGGAAGGCGCGCACGATGCCGGTGGGGACCACGCCCACCACGCCGACGCAGAAGCCCGCCAGCGCGGACAGCGACACCAGCGCCTCCGGCGACGACGCCACGCCCAGGTACAGCGCATACGTCGCCGAGAGCATCAACGCGCAGCCCAGCCCCAGCGACTGCCCCACGCCCACGCGGTCCGCGAGCAGGCCATACGCCACGCAGCCGAACGTGAGGCTCAGCGTGGCCACGCTGCTGGCGACCAGCGCTTGCGTGGCGGTGATTGCGTGCAGGGTCTGCATCAACGTGGGCGTCATCAGGATGACCACCACGATGCCGGCGGTGAGCACCCAGGTGAGCAGCATGGACATCACCACGGTGCCACCGTGGCCTCGCAGCACGGCCTTGAGCGGCAGCTCCCGCACCAGCGCCTTGCGCCGCCGCAGCTCCTCGAAGACGGGCGTCTCCGCCAGCCATCGGCGAAGGAACACCGCCAGGAAGCCGAACACGCCGCCGATGACGAAGGGCGCTCGCCAGCCGTAGGCATTCACCTGCTCGGGGCCCAGCAGCGAATTCACCGCCGTGGCCACCAGCGAGCCCAGCAGGATTCCGAACGTGAGGCCCGCGGTGAGCGTTCCGCACGCCAGCCCCACCCTGCGCGTGGGCACGTGCTCCGACACGAAGACCCAGGCCCCCGGGACTTCACCGCCCACCGCCGCGCCCTGCACCCCGCGAAGCAGGAGCAGCGCCAGGGGCGCCGCGTAGCCCGCCGTCTCATAGGTGGGCAGCAGGCCAATCAGCAGCGTGGGCACCGACATCATGAACACGCTCAACGTGAACATGCGCTTGCGGCCCGCCCGGTCTCCGAAGTGCGCCATGACGATGCCGCCCAGCGGGCGCGCCAGGTAGCCCGCGGCGAACAGTCCGAAGGCCTGAAGCTGTCGCAGCCACTCAGGCGTATCGGGCGGGAAGAAGAGCTCGCCGATGACCTTGGTGAAGAAGACGAAGATGATGAAGTCGTAGAACTCCAGCGCGCCACCCAGCGCCGCCAGCGTAAGCGTCCGGGCATCTTCACGGGTCAACGGCCGCTGCGGGAGGTCCTGCGAGGCTGGGAGGGAGGACATGGCGGTCGGCCTTCGATGAAACCATGGACCGCGCCGCCGCGCTCACTCCGCCCGCTTGCGGCGGCGTGACACGATGCGGCTCAAGGCCACCTCGGTGATGCCCAGGTAGGCCGCGACGTCCCGCTGAGGGACACGCCCGTACAGGTGGGGATGTTCCTGCCAGAAGCGCTCCAGGCGCTCCTCCGCGGACAGGTCGAGGAACTCCTGCTCGCGGCGCTCCTTCAGGATGTAGTGACGCTCCGCCACCCGCCGGGCGAGCTGGGCCCAGCAGGGATGCCCGGCCTCCAGCGATTGAAGGTCATGCGCCTGGAATGCCAGCACGCGGCCCGGCTCCAGCGCCTCGATGGCCGTCATGGAGGGTTGGCCCTGCAACATCTCCGCGTAGGCGCCAATGAACTCGCCCTCGGCGCGGAAGGCCTTGATGGACTCCTCGCCGCGAGCGGAGACGCGCACCGCGCGGAAGACGCCCTGGAGCACCAGCCCGAAGCGGTCCGCGGAGTCGCCCGGCCGCAGGAAGAGCGCCCGCTTGTCCAGCGCCTGCTCCCGCGCCAACGCTTCCGCCTTCAGCCATTCGCTGGCGGGAAGCGGCGCGAGCGCGGTGATGTGCTCGAAGAGCTTCGGGTATCTCAAGCGGAAGGCACCTGGGCTTAACCCAGGTTAAGGCGGCCTTCCTCCGGGCGCCATACACCGGCGGCATGAGCATCAACGTCTACGCCGTGGCCACCCCCTTCGTCATCGTCCTGGCGCTGGGGGAATTCGCCTACTGCGTCATTCGACGCAACGGGTACTACGCCTTCCAGGACTCCATCGCGAGCATGGGCACCGCGGTGCTCAACCAGTGCGTCAACGTGGCGGTGGCGCTGCTGGTGCTCCCGCTCTTCATCCAACTGGGGCAGTTCGCGCCCTGGCAGTTGGGTGTGTCCTCGCCGCTGGAGCTGATGGCGCTCTTCCTGGGCGTGGACTTCCTCTTCTACTGGTTCCATCGCTTCGGGCACCGCACCAACATCGGCTGGGCCGCCCATTCGCCGCACCACTCCACCGAGGAGCTCAACTACGCGGTGGCCCTGCGCGCGAGCGTGACGCAGCGCCTCTTCTCGTTCCTCTTCTACTGGCCGCTGGTGCTGGTGGGCTTCCCGCCCGAGGCCGTGCTGGCCATGGTGGCCTTCCACCTGGTGCTCCAGTTCATCCCCCACACGCGCGTCATCCCGAAGATGCCCCGGTGGATTGAGTCCTGGCTCAACACGCCGTCGCACCACCGCGTCCACCACGCGCGCAATGACGTCTACATCGACAAGAACTACGCGGGCTTCCTCATCATCTGGGACAAGCTGTTCGGCACCTTCGAGGAGGAGAAGGAGGCGTGCTCCTACGGCCTCACCTCCCCGCCCAACACCTGGGACCCCACCGTCATCAACTTCCAGGCATGGGGGAAGCTGGTCAGCGACGCGGTGGCCACCAAGAGCCACTGGGACCGGCTGCGCATCTGGGTGATGCCCACCGGCTGGCGCCCCGCGGACCTGCCGCCGCGCCCCTCCGTGGGCTGGCAAAAGGACGGCGTGGAGCTGAAGTTCCAGTCCACCGAGCTGCCCGGCGTCCGGGGCTACCTCGTGTTCCAGTTGCTGGCGGCGATGCCCTTTATGCTGCTGGTGAGCCACCACGCCTCGCCCCTGTCCGGCTGGCAGAAGCTGGTGCTCAGCCTGCTCTTCTGGGCCATGGCCACCGCGTGGAGCGGGATGCTGGAGTCACGGCGCTGGAGCCTTCCACTGGAGCTGGGGCGGGTGCTCGCCATGGGGGCGGCGGTGACGTGGTGGCTGATGCACGCCTCCGCGCCGCAGAGCTGGACCGCGTTGTGCGCGGCGTGGATGGGCGTGTCGCTCGTCTGGCTGGTGGTGGTGCGCGGCGCCAGCCAGGGCGCCACGCCCGTGCCGCAGGGCTCGCGCTGAACGCGCGTCAGGCGGGCTCCCACGTCCCGGCGAAGGCCGTGTAGCGGCGCACGTTGAGCGTCAGCGCCCGGTACACCTGCGTGTCGGGCGTCAGGTCCACCACCTCGCCGCCCTCGGGCATCGTCACGCGGTCGAAGTGCGTGCCCTCGAACCAGCGGTGCGGCTGCACCTCCACGACGAAGCGGCCACCCTCGTCGAGCTCCGCCGCGATGGGCACGAAGTCCACGCGTTGCAGCTCGACGGGCGGCGGGAAGTCCAGGGCCACCCGGAACGGGACGTGCGTCTCCTGCCGGGAGGCGGTTCCTTCCAGAATCATCGACCGACCTCCCAGCGCCGCCCCTTCCGCGCCCAGGGCCCGGGACGGCGGCTGGAGCAGCAGCGAGAAGGAGCGCGCCAGCCCGGCGATGCCCGGCGAGCGCCCCAGCTCCCGCACCTCACCCGCTTCCCCCAGCAGGTCGAACACCACCTCGCGGTCCCACTCGCCCAGCACCGTACCTCCGGAGAAGAAGTGCCCGTCGTGGGCGTGCGCGGTGGGCAGCAACCACTGTCCCAGCCGTCGCAGGACGCGCGGCGCCGAGGCCGTGGGCTCCAGCGGCGAGGCATTCTCGAAGATGTAGATGGGCCCCAACACCATCACCCCGGACGAAAGGCGGATGCGCCAGCCCGTGTCGGTGGTGAACTCGCCGAGCGATTCTTCCCCGGGTGCCTTCGCGGTGCGCAGGCCCATGCGGAAGGTGACGCCGCGGCCTCCCGTGCCGGAGAGGCCACACGCGGACGCGCCTCCCACGAGCGCGGTGCCCAGCATCCACGTGAAGGCGCGGCGGGTGGTGTGCAGCGGGGACGTCATGGCGAGTCCTCCTGGAGGTCCAGGTGCAGGGTGAGCGTGCCCATGAAGGTGCGGGGCGCGCCCGCGGTGAAGTGACGGGTGGCCATCAGCGATGGGGGCGCATCCGGACCGCGGAAGTTGGACACGTAGTTGAACTCCGACTCGCGCCAGCGCGTGTCGAGCAGGTTCTCCACCGACAGGCCCACCTCCACTGCCTTCCACCGGGCCCGTGTGCCCACGTCGAACAGGAAGATGGGCGCGCTGTAGCGGTCCAGCGGCAGGGGCCGAGGACCAATGGCGCTGTGCCCCAGGGCCACGTTCCAGTCCACCTGCTGACCCGCTACGCGGGTGGTGCCTCGCAGCGAGGCGTCCACGCGGCCCAGCAGCTCCGGGATGTAGGGCATCACCGTCCCATCCCACAGCTTCCACGCCGAGGCCCCGGGCACCGGCAGCGTGGCGCGCGCCCAGGCCAGCGAGGCCTGGATGTCCACCCGGTCCTGCAACGTCCCACGCGCGCTGACGAAGGCGCCCAACCGCTGCGATGCACCCACGGGCTGGTTGCGGCCCACCGTCTCGTCGAACACGAAGTCCTGCGACACGCGCGTGGCGAAGAAGGCGCCGCGTGCCTCCAGCGCCAACGGCCCGTCCAGCCGCCAGCCCAGTCCCGTCTCGCCCGAGGCAACGCGGGCGTAGGGCGCCAGCTCCGCGTCGGACAGCGCAGCGGCGTCGCTGGAGCGCGCG
Organism: Myxococcus sp. AB056; assembly: GCF_006547365.1. Lineage (NCBI taxonomy): Bacteria > Pseudomonadati > Myxococcota > Myxococcia > Myxococcales > Myxococcaceae > Myxococcus > Myxococcus sp. AB056. The sequence continues at coordinate 168,663 of NZ_VHLB01000001.1, forward strand.
CCCAGGCCCGCGCTGGTGAGCCAGGTGAGGCGGGGCGTCAGGCGAAGCTCGGCGGAGGCGCGCGGGCTGGCGAAGAAGCCGTAGGCCTCCAGGGACTCGTCGGAGAGGCGGGGACCATCGCGGTCCGCGGTGGGCCGGTTGTGGTCATCCACGCCGAAGAGGAAGGTGTCCAGGCGCACGCCGCCGCGCAGGGTGAGCCACGACACAGGGGCGACTCGCAACGAAGCGTAGGCCCCGAGGTTCGTGGTGCGGACCTGGTTGTCGAAGACGGTGGCGTAGGGCACACCGCCGCTGTCCCTCAGCCGGCGCGAGCGCGTGCGCACGTCGTCGTAGCGGGCCACGTAGCCGAGCTCCAGCGGCTGCGGCTGTCCCAGCAGCGTGAGCCCCGGCGTGTAGCGACCTCGCAGGCCCAGGGTGGAGCCGCGGTAGTACCCTTCCGTGTTGTCACCGCGCTGGCGCGCTCCGTCCGGCGGATTGGTGTCCAGCAGGAAGCCCGTGAAGTTGTCGCGGATGCGCGTCTGCCGCAGGATGACGTAGCCCTGCTGGACGAAGCGCCCGCCGCGCTTCAGCCGTGACTGGAGTTCAGCGAAGAGGATGTGGCGCTGCCCCGCCCCGCCCTGGTTGGGGCCGTAGGAGCAGAAGAACTGCGAGTCCGAATCTGGAGCGCACGGCATCCGGGAGTCCACCACGTCCGTCTCCCGCACCACGCCCGGCGATGCGAAGCGCGAGCCATAGCTGGTGCCGAACAGGCGCAGCCGTGACTCGTCGCCGACGCGCAGCTCTACCTGCGCCATGATGCCCGCGTTGGCGTAGGAGCGGTTGGGGCCGAAGCCGTGGCCCTGACGCAGCAGCAGTCCCACGAAGGTGGCGTCACTGGCCTCCGGCGGCCCCCAGAGCAGGGACAGCCGCCGCGCGGCGTAGCTGCCCGTGGAGAGGGACGCGGTGAGTCCGCGCCGCGCCAGCCCGAGCTGGTACTCCACCGTGCCCGCCACGCCGAAGTCGCCTTGGGATGGGTCATAGGGCCCCTCGGTGACGCGCAGGGACTCCACCAGCTCCGGGATGATGAAGTACGTGTCCGCGTACCCGTGGCCGTGCGCGTGGGACACTTCGTTGAGCGGGACGCCGTTGAGGCGCAACTCCACGTCCTTGCCCTCTCCCGCGTCGAAGCCTCGGATGTAGATGCTCTCCGCGTGGCCCTCGCCGCCGTGGTTGGCCAGCATGACGCCGGGCGCCAGCAACATCAGGTCGGACGCGGAGCGGCGCGGCACGTCCGCGAGCTGTCCCACCGGAATGTGGAAGTCGCCCACGGCGACCGGCGGCGGTGCCTGGGAGGCGCCACGGACCGTGGTGGAGAAGGATGGTGGCTGCGGCGCCACGGGCCCGAGAGGCTCCGAGTGCTCCGTCCCAGAGGCGCCCTGGCTCGTCCCCGCCGACGCGGCTGGCGGGCTTTCCGTCCCCGACACGGCGCCACCTGGGTCATGCGCATCTCCCGGAGCGTGCGCTACCGCCTCGTTCGGAGGCGCATCCGCCCCGTCATGTCCGGAAGCCACAGGCTCGATGTGGTGGCCATGGACCGGCGGCACGAAGGTGACGGGCACATCCACCCGCACGTCGATGGGCTCCTCGCCGCGCCGTGCCGGCTGGAACCGCCAGCGCAGCGCGGCACTCATCGCGGCGCGATCAAACGCCACGCCAGCGGACTGCCGCACCTCCACCTGGGATACCTCGCCCATGCGGTCGATGGTGAGCCGCAGCAGGACGGTGGCGGGCACCTCGGGCGGAGGCACCTCAGCGGGCAGCACGGGCCCAGGCGCATCCAGCGGAACGGGTGGAGTCACGGGCAACTCGCCCGTGGCGCTCAGCACGCAGAGCACCAGAGTCGGAATCCACACGGGTGATGACCTCACTAGGTTCCGGAGCGGCCCGCCCTGGGGCGGAGTTCATGCATCCGGGTTGCATCCACACCTCAGATACACCACGACCTGATTGACTCGCAACCATGTTGCAATTAACCATCTATTGCATGAACACGGAGCGGCGGATGTCCCGGAAGTGGTGGTGTGCGACCCTGGTGGTCTGGGGCCTGGCGGGAACGGCCTGTGACAACGTGGCCACGGGCGACGTCCAGGTCACGATGAGTGGGGGTGATGGCACGCAGCGAGGACTCCCGGACACGCTCTTCCAGGATGGCTGGTCCATCCAGTTCACCCGCTACCTGGTGTCGCTGGGCGACGTCACCCTCACCTCCGCGTCTGGCGAAACCCACAGCAGCAGCCGCCACGTGCTGGTGGACGTGCAGAAGGGCGACATTCCCCTGGTGGAATTGACGGGCGTTCCGGCGGGCCGCTGGGACGTGGGCTTCCGGGTGAGCCCACCCGAAGCGCGCACCGAGCTGGCGGACGGGCAGGTCTCCGCGGAGGACCTCGCGATGATGCGCGAGCGCGGCTTCAGCTACTTCGTGGAAGGCCACGCGACGAAGCAGAGCGAGCCCGTGCTGCGCTTCCGCATGGGCTTCCCCGTCAACGCGCTGATGAACAACTGCATCAACGGCGCGGACGGAACGCAGGGCATCATCGTCCCCGAGGGCTCCGTGGCCCGGCCCGAGGTCACCATCCACGCCGAGCACATGTTCTACGACCGGCTGGGCACGCACCGGGGCGTGCAGCTGCGCTTCGAGGCCATCGCCGCCACCGCGGGCGAGGACCACGTCATCACCCCCGAGGGGCTCGCCACGCAGGAGCTCACCGACCTCCGGGGCCGCGACGGCAACGAACTGCGCGACGCCCAGGGCCAGCCCGTCATCTACCAGCCTGGCGCGTTCGACGTGCGCACGCTCCAGGAGTTCATCACCCAGAGCGTGGTGGATCAGGCCCACCTCAACGGCGGCGGCGTCTGCACCGTGGTGAAGTGACGGCGCGTCACGCCGTCATGGGCGCGGGGGAGGTCCCCGCGTCGCTCGCACCCCTGGCGGGCAACCGCACGTCCGCCCGCCGGGGCAGGCAGAGCCGGAAGGTCGTGCCGTCGGCTGCCGAGGAACGGACCGTCAGCCGCCCCCGGTGCGCCTCCACGACGGCCCGGGCGATGTAGAGCCCCAGGCCCAGGCTGGTGCGGGCCCGCTCCCGCGAGTCCTCGCCCCGTTGGAAGGGCTCGAACAGGTGCGGCAGCAGCGAGCGAGGAATGGGCGCGCCTTCGTTGTGGACCTCCAGGAAGACGGCGTCCGGCTTCTCCCAGGTGGAGAGGCGGACGGCGGACGGCTCCGGGCTGTACTTCAAGGCGTTGTCCAGCAGGTTGGCCACCACCTGCCCCATGCGCTCCAGGTCCCAGACGCCGTGCAGGCTGTCGTGTGAGAAGTCGCACCGGATGACGCGACCCGGCCGGGCCACCTGCAGCTCGTCCACCACCTCGCGGCACAGCTCGTTGAGGTCGCCCGCCCGAGGTATGACGGGGATGCCGCCCCCCAGCCGCGAGCGGGTGAAGTCCGTGAGCAGGTCCACGATGTGCTGGATGCGCTCGCCGCTGCGCGCCACCCGCTCGAACGCCTTCTGCTGCGCCGGCTCCAACGCGCCACTGGCGAGCTGACTCTTCGCTGTCGTCAGCACGACGGAGAGGGGCGTGCGGATGTCATGGCCGACGATGCCCATGAGCTGCTGCTCCAGTTCGGAGGCCCGCTGCGCCGCTTCCTCAGACCGGCGCCGCTCCGCGAGCTCCACCGCCTGCCGCTTCACCTCCTCGCCGCGCAGGTACAGCGCCACGAAGACCTGCACCTTGGCGCGCAGGATGTCCGGGTCCACGGGCTTGAGCAGGTAGTCCACCGCCCCCTGGGCATAGCCCCGGGTGACGAAGGCCGCTTCGCGGCTCAACGCGGTAATGAAGAGGATGGGCAGGTAGCGCGTGCGCTCGCGCGCCCGGATGAGATGCGCCGTCTCCAACCCATTCAGCCCTGGCATCTGCACATCCATGAGGATGCAGGCGAACTCTCCTCGCAGCAGCTCGCGCAGCGCCTCCTCGCCGGAGCGGGCCAGCACCAGCTCCTGGCCAAGCGGCTCCAGGATGGCTTCCAGGGACAGCAGGTTGGCGGGCGTGTCGTCCACCAGGAGGACGCGCGCGCGCGGCGCGTCCTCACCCGGGGCGTCTCGAATAACGGAAGGCGGCATCGAATCCAGGTGTGAGGTGGGAATACGCGGCCCCGCTGGCCGACCCATCCGGGCATGACCGACGCGAGCCACGCTCCGACAACACACCTCGGGGCCCTCACGTTCCAGCACCCCAGATGCACGGGCCCTGAAACGCAGCGGGCGGCCGGCGGCGAACATGCCACCGGCCCCCCACCCGGCACCTGGTAGCAGCCGTCAGGCCTGCGGCGGCTCACCGCGCTTGGCGGCGACTTCCTTGCGGACCTGCTCCATGTCCAGGGCCTTCACCTGCTTGAGCAGGTCCTCCAGCGCGGCGGCCGGCAGCGCTCCGGGCTGCTCGAACAGGAGAATCCCGTCACGAAACACCATGAGCGTGGGAATGGAGCGAATCTCGAACGCCCCGGACAGCTCCTGCTGGGCATCCGTATCAATCTTCCCGAAGACGATGTCCGGATGATTGTTCGAGGTCTGCTCGAAGATGGGTGCGAAGGCACGGCAGGGGCCGCACCACGACGCCCACCAGTCCAGGATGACGATGCCCTCTTTCGACACCGTCTCCTTGAAGTTGTCCTTGGTGATTTCGACCGCCGCCATCAGGTCCTCGCTTTCAACGAACGTCCAGGAGCTCCACCTCGAACAGCAGGGTGGAGTTGGGGGGAATAACGGGCGGGAACCCTCGCGCGCCATATCCCATCTCCGGCGGGATGGTGAGCTTGCGCACGCCGCCTACCTTCATGCCGGCCACGCCCTTGTCCCAACCCTCGATGACCTGCCCGGCGCCCAGGCGGAACGTGAAGCCCTGGCCCCGGTCCCGGCTGCTATCGAACTTGGAGCCGCTGGTCAGCGTCCCCACGTAGTGCACGGTAACGGACTTGCCGGCCGTTGCCTCCGTGCCGGTGCCCACCTTCACGTCTTCCACATTCAAACCCATCCAACGCTCCTCTGACCGCGTGAAAGGACGGCACCTTAGCGCGACCTCGGCGCCCATGCCCCCTTGGAAAACACAGCGGCGCGGGCCCGTTCGCTACCGGGCACCGCGCCACCGATTCCTGCTCAAACCACCTGGGGCTTCATCTCCGCGTCAGAAGGTACCGCCGACGCTGACCGTGCCCTGGTAGCTGCCGCCTCCCTGGAAGTCATCGCCGCCGCGATCGATGCCCGGGGCGAAGTCCTTGTCGAAGAGGAAGTTGTAGTTGGCGCGCGCGTCCACGACGAAGTGGCCGACGTGGCCTCGCAGACCCAAGCCCGCGGGCACGTTGCCCACGGTGTCGTCGTGGTACCCCAGGGACTCACCGCCCCGGAAGTTGTAGTCGTTGATGCCGATGCCGCCCAGCAGGTACGGCTGCCACGCCGTGGGGGTGATGCCCAGCGTCAGGACGGCCTGACCACCGTTACGCACGAGGTCCGGCCCGCTCGCGCCCGTCTCCCCGCGGCGGATGTTGTTCAGCGCGCCCGTGTAGCCCAGCTCGAGGCCCAGCACCTTGGACGGCTTGATGGACGCGCGAACGCCCGCGGTGGCACCGGGGCTGAGCTGCGGAGCCAGCGCGCCGGTGTAACCCTCCACACCACCGCCCAGCATCACGGAGAGGCCTTTGATTTTGTTCTTGTCCTCGCGCTTCTCCGCCTTCATCGGCTCGGCGCGCTCGGCCGACGGCTGGAAGTTGGAGGGAGGCGGCGTCGTGGCGATGCCGCTACCGCCCGTGGCGCCCTCCGGGGGCGGGTACGCGGACTCCGGCTCCGGGTAGACAGGCTTCGAGGAAGGCTGCCCGCTGCCGCCCGTGCCCAACGGCGGCGCCGGCGGCACCATGAGCTGCTCGCTGTCATGCGTGCCCTGGGGCGCGGCGGGAGGCGGCGTCATGGACTCCTGGCCGCTGCCGCCCGTGCCCTGCTGGCCCACCGGCTCGCAGCGGACGGGCACGTTCATGTAGACCTCGCCCTGCGCGCTCGAGGGCTGCTGGCCGCTGCCGCCGATGCCCATGCCGTCCTGCGACTGCTGACCGGAGACGCCGGGAACGGGCTCCGTCTCCAGGATGAGGGTGTCGTCCTCCTGCAGCAGGTCATCACCGCCCAGGCCTTCCTGCTGTGCCTGGGCCACCATCGCGTCCTGCTGGCCCTGGCTGGTGCTGGCCTGCGGTGGCGGGCAGTCGCCGTCATTGGCAACAGCAACGCCTCCGTACATGAGCGCCGCAACGGCGCCCGCCAGAATCTTCGCTTTCATCCATGCCTCCATCGTCGAGTGGCAGACATGAAGGTTGTTTCCCGCGCGACGTCCGGCAAGGCGCGGAGACGGCACTCACCCCCGGGGGTAATTGCCAGGGGGGCAGGCCACCGGGCGTGGAGGACTGCCCACACCTGCGCGATGCGGGCAGCGGATGGCAGCGTGCTACCCCTGCCGCATCCACTCCGTGCCGGTGACGACGGGCAGTTGCAACGCGCGCTCCCGGTCCAGGTCCAGGTTGCCGATGTGGAGCGACAGCGGTGACTGCACCCACTTGTAGATGGACTGCTGGAAGAGGCGGACGAACTTCTCCACGTAGCCGCTCAGCCGGGATGCCGGCACCTCCGGGAACATGGCGGTGAGCGCCTGGAGGATTTCAGCGGGCGTCAGCTTCTCACTGCCGTACAGGTAGAAGCAGGCGTCGAGGATGGGGAAGGGCATCAACTCCTCTTCGCCCACCTGGTCATGCGCCAGCTCCGGCCCCGCGGGCTTGGCGAGCACCTTGCGGATGCCCTCATAGCCCGTGGTGTCCTGGAGGTAGTCGAGCAGGTACATCACCACCGTCTTCGGGACGTTGGCGATGACGGCCAGCGCGCCCATGAGGTCCCCCCCGATGGTGGTGTAGCCCACGGACTTCTCGCTCATGTTGCCCGTCTGCAGGAAGAGTCCGCCGCAGGAGTTGCTCCAGTTCCACATGCGCTGGGCGCGCAGGCGGGCCTGGATGTTCTGCTCGGTAATCGGCGTGACGTCCTTGCCGCCCAGCATCGTCTTCGCGACTTCGCGCTCGCGCTCGAAGGCCTCGTCGATGGACACCACCTGGAAGGCCACGCCCAGCTCGCGCGCAATCGTCTCCGCCGCGTCGCGCGTGGCATCGCTGGAGTAACGGCTGGGCATGTAGAACGCCTGGATGAGCGAACCGGGGTTCTCCGGCCGCGCGCGCTTCGCGTAGCGGTGCGCGATGAGCAGCGTCAGCAGCGAGTCCCGTCCACCCGACAGCGCGATGCCCAGCACCTTGAAGGCGCGCGTCTTCTCGAAGTAGTCGCCCACGCCCAGGGAGAGCGCGTCCAGGATGTCCTCGCACAGCGCATCCCGCGCGGTGCGGCGCGTGTCCGGAGACGGCAGGAAGAAGCTGCGGTGGGGGGGCACCGGGAACGTCAGCGCGTCGCGCTTCGTGTGCACCACCTGGGTGCAGTCCAGCACCGGCACCGCCTGGCCGCCTTGCGCCAGCCATGACTCGCGGTCCACGCGCCAGGTGGTGGCCTCGGCGCGCAGGCGCAGGGTGCGGTCCAGGTCCACCACCGCCGCCGCGTAGCCTTCCTGGAAGCGCGGCGTCTCCATGACGTGGCGGCCGTTCTGGTTGAGGAAGCCGCCGCCGTCGAAGATGAGGCCGTCGTTGCTGCCCACCGCGTTGCAGTAGGCAATGGTGCACTGGTGGTCCGCCGCGCGGGTGGCGATGAGCTCGCGCCGCGTCTCCACGAAGCCCAGCCGGAAGGGCGACGCGGACAGGTTCACCACCAGCTCCGCGCCGGAGTACGTGCGCCGCCGCATGGGGCCGTCCGCGCTCCAGATGTCCTCGCACACCTCCGGGGCCACCACGCCGAAGTCGAAGTGGAACAGGTAGTCCCCCAGCGGCACCCCCCGGTGGACCTCCGCCATGCCCGGCTGACCGCGGCCGAAGGTGCGCGCCTCGTAGAAGACGCTGTAGGTGGGCAGCTTCTCCTTGGGGACCAGGCCCAGGATGCGGCCACCGGCCACCACCGCCGCGCAGTTGAGGCGCAGGCCCTGGTGCGCCACGCCCACGCCCACCACGAAGACGGTGGGCAGGGACGCCGTCTCACGCGCGAAGCGCTCCAGCTCCGGCCACTGGCGGTCCATGAAGCCCTGCCACTGCACCATGTCCTCGGCCGGGTAGCCGGCGATGAGCTGCTCCTGGAAGAGGCCCAGCGTGACGCCCTCCGCCGCCATCTTCCCCGCCAACGCCAGCGCCTTGTCCGTGTTCCGGGTGAAGGACCCCACGGTGGTGTTCACACTGGCAAGCCCGAGCTTCACGAGCCGCATGGTTGCTCCCGTCCCTTTCGATGACGCGTCCGGCGCGCAGCAATGCGCGGCCCGCCGGACAAGGCAAGCGCAACCCGCTCAGTTCAAGGGGCCGGTGGGCCGCAGGGGCTGGAGCCTGCCGATGAGCGCCCCCACGTCCTCCAGCACGCCTTCCAGGCGCTTGCGCACGTCCAGCTCCGCCAGCAGTTCCTGCCGCCGCTCCGGCTCCGGGATGACGGCGGAGGCCACCACGTCCGCGAGCATGCCGCCCTGGGCCCGCGCGGCCACCGGCAGCAGGTTCTCCGCGAAGGACGGCGGGACGCGGCCGGCCAGCTCGAAGACGGCCTGCCGCAGCTGCTCCTCCTCGGGGCCCTCGTAGGGCACGTCCGGCAGCACCTCCGCGAGCACCTCCCGGTAGGCCTTTTCCGTCGTCAGCTCGGACGTCATGCGGATGCGGCTCACGCCCTGGAGGAGGATGTTGTAGCGCCCCTCCTCCACCTGTTCGTCCCAGACGATGACGCCCGCGCACATCATGGGCAGCATGGGCGGACGGCCCCCATAGTTGCCTTCCCAACCGGGCTCGAGCTGGGACAACGCCAGGACGCGGTCTCCCGCGAGCGCGTCCTGGACGAGGGCCCGGTAGCGCGGCTCGAAGATGTGCAGCGGAATGACGGTGTGCGGGAACAGCACCGCCGACGGGAGGGGGAAGACCTTCAGCGCGCTGGCGGCACGCTCGATGCGTTCTTGAGCGGTCATGGGGGGCACCTTGCAGTGATAAGCCCGGTTCCCCCCGGCCGCATTCCTAACGGGCCCGGGAATGATACGCCCGGTCCCACCGCAAATGGGGCACGTGCGCTTCCAACCATTGGAGCGCCACGTGCGAGGCCTCGTTCTCCACGGCCCCCTGACGGATGGATGCGGCGGACAAGGCGAGGACATGCCCCGCCCCCGCGATGTCCTCCGCGTGACAGCCCTGCGCGCGCAGCCGCCAGGCCAGACTCCAAAGCGGCGGCGTGGTGCCGTGGCGCCAGAAGTGCAACTCCAGGTCGCACCGCAGCGCTTCCGCCTCACTCCGGGCACGCGCGGCGGAAGAAGCGAGGGACACCTCCAGGCCGTCCTCTTCGACCTGGAGCGCGTGCTGGACCGCGTGCGTGCACGCGACCACCTGACGCCACAAGTCCCACCCGGCCCGGGGCACGCCCACCTCGAAAGGCAGGTGGAGACAATGCCCTGGGGCCACGCCCGCGCGCGGGAAGAACCGCGCGGGGCTCGCGTGGCCGCACACCGCGTCCGTGGGGAAGCACCGCTGCATGTGCCGCCAGAACACCTGGACTTCCTCGGGCTGGATGTCCCCCTGACGGAACCAGGCTCCCACCCGGGGCAACGACTGGAACAATCCCCTGAATGAATCCATTGATTCAATCATTTGATTAAACAGGTCGCGGCGTCAAGGGCGGGGGCATAGGATGGCGCGGGTGCTGCGAACCCATCCGGTGGACGTCCTCTTCGCGGGCCTGTCCCGCCGCGCCCGGCTCTTCTCCCAGGGCTGGGGTGATGAGCAGTTCCTCGAAGAGGTCGCGGCGGCCGCGCCGTTCCAGCAGCGGCCTCCGCCCATCACACCCGAGTGGAGCGCGCCCCGGCTCCAGCGCGGTCTCCAGGTCCGGGATGGCACCTTTCCGTCTCCCCTGGCCCGGCTCGACGCGGCAGCGCGCACGGCCCATGTCCGGTGGCTGAGCGCGGGGCAAGGGCCCTCACGCGGCGCCTGCGTCGTGCTCGCTGCGTCCCGTGAGGAGGGCTTCTCCCTGCGAGAGCGCATGTACGCGCCGCTCGCGCGGGAAGGCATCGACCTGTTCCTGCTGGAGAACCCCTATTACGGCCTGCGCCGTCCCGTGGGACAGAAGGGCGGCGCGCTGCGCACCGTCAGCGACCACGTCTTGATGAACCTGGGCATGGTCGACGAGGCCCGCGCGCTGCTCGCGTGGCTGCGGAGTGAGGGCCATGCGCGCCTGGGCGTGGCGGGCTACAGCATGGGTGGCTACATGGCGGCGCTGACGGCGGCCGTCGTCCCGGAGCCGCTCGCCGTGGCGGCGCTCGCGGCTGGCGCGTCTCCCGTCCCCGTCTTCACGCAGGGGCTGCTGTCCTGGTCCATTGCCTTTGCATTGCTGGATGGCCCCCGGCGCGACGCGGAGCAGGCCCGGCGGCGGCTGGGACGGATTTTCGACCTGGCGAACCTCACGCGCTTCCCGCCTCCGCGGCAGCCCGAAGCAGCCGTCCTGGTGGCCTGCCGACGTGACGGGTTCGTGCCCGGTGAGGAAACGCTCGCGCTGCACGCGCACTGGCCCCGAAGCGAGCTGCGCTGGGTGGACGCCGGGCACGTCACCGCCCTCTTCACCGAGCGGGCCGCGCTGTGCGCCGCCATCCGGGACGCGCTATCGCGGGTGGATGCCACGACGTGAGCACGACGCGGCCCGGAGCGCGCGCATGCCTCAGTGCCGCACGCCGCTCACGGCCGCCACGGGCGACGCCTCATCCACGCGCGGTTCCGGCCCCATTGCGTCCGCTGCCGTCAGGGCCGTGGCCACCGTGGCCATGAGCAGGTCCGGCCGAACGGGCTTCTCCAAGACGCGGGTGGGCACGGTGTCGATGAACGCGCGGGACTCCGGCGTATAGGCACCGCCGGAGATGAACACCACCCGCGCGGCCTGGTCCGGCGCGTGGGCGCACAGGTGCTGGTAGACGGCGGCGCCGTCCGTCTCCGGCATCTGCAAGTCACACAGGATGACGTCGAAGCGGTGGCCCGCGTCCACCAGCGCCAGCGCCTCGCTGCCCCGCGTGGTGGTGACGACGTCGTGGAACGGCTCCAGCAGCAGCCGCATGGACTGCGCGAGGCGCGGCTCATCATCCACCACCAGCACCCGGCCCCGCCGGGCCGCGGAGGGCTGAGGCAGACTGACGCGGGGCAACGGCCGCGGCGGCGTGGGTGCCTGCACGCGCGCGGGCGGCAACAGCACACTGAAGACGGAGCCCCGGCCCGGCTCGCTGCGGACCTCCAGCTCGCCCCCGTGCGCGCGAACAATCTGCTGGCAGATGGCGAGCCCCAGCCCCGTGCCCTCGCCGCTGGACTTGGTGGTGTAGAAGGCCTCGAAGATGCGCGGCAGCACGTGCGCGGGAATCCCCGCGCCGCTGTCCACCACGTCCACGCGGGCCTGGCCGGAGGCATCCGTGCTGGTGCGCACGCGCACCTCGTTCATGGACGGGTTGCCCTCCGGGATGGCCTGCATCGCGTTCACCAACAGGTTGAGCAGCACCTGTCCCAAGCGCGCCTCGCTCCCCGACACGCGCGGCACCGGACCGAACTCCTCCACCAACCGGGCGCGGTGGCGCAGCGCGTGGCTGATGATGCGCACCGCGGGCGGCACCAGCGCGTTGAGGTCCACCAGCCCCGGGTCCTGGTTCCCCTGGCGGCTGAACACCTGGAGGTCCCGGACGATGAGGCGGATGCGCTCGGCGCCTTCCAACGCGCCCCGCACGTTGGTCATCGCGTCGCGCATGCCCGACATGCCGCCCTGGCTCAATCCGCGCTCGGCGGCCTCCAGGTTCAGCACCAGGTAGGCCAGGGGGTTGTTGATTTCGTGCCCCACCCCGGCCGCGAGCGTCCCCACCGCGGCCACGCGTTCGGCCGCCACCAGGCGGGCCTGGAGCTCCTTGGTCGCGGAGATGTCGCGGTGGGTGGCCACGAAGTGGGTGATGTCCTCGCCCGTGGCGCGCACCGGGGACAGCAGCACCTCGCTCCACACGAGGTCGCCCTGCTTGTGCGCCAGCTTCACCTCCGCGAACACCGGCTCGCCCGCGAGCAGTGACTGCCGCGTGCGCTGACGGAACTCCGGCTCCTCCGCGCCGTAGAGCGAGCACGGGTCCTGGCCCACCAGCTCCTCCAGCCGGTATCCCAGGAGCGAGCACAGCGCCTGGTTGGCGAACACGGTGCGCAGCGTGCCTCCCGCGCGGACCTCCGCGATGAGGACGCCTTCGTGCACGCTCCGCACGGAGGTGCCCAGCAGTTGGAGCTGGCCGATGGCGCGCTGACGCTCGGTGCTCGCCGCCGCCAGCAGCAGCCCGGTGACGGCGTTGGCGGCGATGAAGAGCTGCAACACCAACAAGTCTTGCGTCAGGTCATCCGTGGCGAAGGGCCCCTGCCCCCGCGCGGTGCCCACGATGGAAGCGGCGGCGATGCACAGCGTGGCCGCCGCCGCGCCCCGAGGACCAAAGCGAAGCGCGGCCCAGGCGGACATGGGGAAGAGGAGGAAGGCGGCCGCGTGCGCCGCGCTGTGCGGCAGGTCCGGCACGAAGAAGATGGCGCCGCCCAGCACCGTGGTGAGCCCCGCGAGCACCACCGCCTCGCCGCCTCGCCGCGGCCAGGACCACCGCTTGAACAACATTAACGGCGGCGCCACCACGAGCACGCCCATCAAGTCCCCCACCCACCACACCCGCAGGCCCGCGGCCAGGGACGTCGCGGGAAGCCGCCCGCCCAGCACGAGGCTCGCCACGCCCACCCATGCGCTCACGCCCAGGCACAGCGCGCCCGCTCCCGCGCACAGCGCGACGACATCGCGGATCCGCTCCAGCCTCTTGTCGAAACCCACCCACCGCAGAAGGCCCACGCCGAGCACGGCCGCCAGCGTGCTGCCCACGCCCACGCCGAGCGAGGCCACGACAGGCGCATCCCCCAGGACCGAAATGACCGACGCGCCCACGAAGACGCCGGGCCAGCGTGACACCCCCAGCACGAGCAGCGCCGCCAGGGCCACCCCCGCCGGAGCCCAGGCCGGGCTGATGTTGCCCACGATGGCCACCTGCAGCCCCAGGGCCCCCGCGAGGAGGTACACGACGACCAGGCCCAGCATCTCCAGCAGATGCCGGCCTTGGACTCCACGTACACTGGCTTGGAGCAGCCCGAAGATGACCCTTCCCCCCGACACCCGCCCGCCGACCCGGCGGGTATCCATGAAGGCCATGCTAGCCGGGGCACCGCCGGCATTGCACCTGCCCCCCGGTTGACTGGAAGGCAACCGTCCAGGAGCCGATAGGCGCAGTGCAATGGCTTCGGAACTCGCCCGTAGGGGAAGACAAGGAGGCCACCCGAACCATGTCGCGTCCCGCAATCGCAGCCCTGCTGTCTTTTCTCATCCCTGGCGTGGGGCAGATCTACAACGGGGACCTGCTCCGGGGCCTGTTCTGGCTCATCATCACCCCAGGCTTCTGGATTGGCACGGGTGGGTGCCTGGGCTGGGTGTGCCACATCGTCGCCGCTGTCACCGCCCACAACCGGGCGGAGGACAAGGACAAGTACAGAGTCACAGTCGTCTGACGCGGCCATGCGGCCCTACTGCTGACACGCGGGCGGAGCACACGGCGCGCCCGCGTGTCAGGTAACCGACACGCCCAGGCCCAGGGCGCGCTCCGCCAACCAGACGCACGCCAGCAGCGCGATGGCCACCGAGCCGCCCACGACGACCGCGCGGCGGTAGAGCGGCGCCTCGCGCAAGACGAAAGCCAGGGGCAGCAACGCGGCCACGAAGGCCACCTGTCCCAGCTCCACGCCCAGGTTGAAGCCCAGCAGCGCCAGCGCGAGGCTTCCCGCGGACAGCCCCATTCCCGCCAGCACCGATGCGAAGCCGAAGCCGTGCAGCAGTCCCAGCACGAAGGCCACCGTCCAGCGAGTCCCCCACCCCAACGGGCGGACGTTGTCGAGCGCCGCCACCAGGATGCCCAACGCGATGGCGACCGACACGAAGCGCGGCGGCAGAGATGCCCAGCCCAGCGTGGCGGCGACCAACGTCAGCGCGTGCGCCACGGTGAAGGCGGACACCACCTTCACCACGTCCCACAGCGCCGCGCCGAAATCCGAGACGGCCACCCACCGCCCGTCCGCGTCACGGCGAAGGACCGAGGGCAGCAGCAGCGCGAAGAGGAAGAGCAGGTGGTCGGCCCGAGTCACGACGTGCAGCGCCCCCTCCACCGTCATGCGCTCCGCGGTGCGCCAGGGAGACTCGTCCCGCAGACGCACCCGCGCGAAGTGCTGAGACGCGGAGAAGATGAGCGGCTCGCGCGCGCCCACGCGCACGATGCCCCGGTGAAGCGGGTCGCGGTCGAACAGCAGCGTGTAGTCCACGTCCAGCCGCGTGGCGGAGCCGGTACAGCGCGCGTCGAAGTCCAGCACCGCATAGGCCCCGTCCGAGTGCTGCCTGATGTGCAGCCCGCGCTGGGAAACGAGCGCACAGGGCGCACCTTCCGCCCCGAGCACCAGCCGGCCGAGCACATAGTTCCGGATGTCGGCCTCGCGCGCCAGCACCTCGCCCCAGGTGATGGCGCCGTCTCCGCCCGCGTCCAACCCGAGGACGTCATCCAGGTCCTGGAGCGACACGTCCCACCGGCCGGAGATGCCTTGGCCGTCCGCCTCGATGATTTGCAGGTAGCTGTCGCTCGGCTTTTGCGCCAGGGCGGACAGGGAGGCCAGCAGGAGCGACAGCAGGGCAACGCGGCTCATGGCAGCAGACTCCGCACGCGCTCGGCCAGGAAGACGAGCCCCGGGTCCTCGCAGCCCGAAGCTTGAAGGAAGTCCAGCGCGGGCCGGGCCGCCTCCGGTCTGCCCGCGGCCAGCGCGGCTTCGATCAACAGCCGCACGTCCCATGGCTCACGCTGTGATGCCCACACGGCCTGCGCCAGCCGGAGCGCCTTCTCCGGCGCCTTCTCCACCTGGAGCGCGAAGCGGGCCTCCTCGCGCGCGAGGAGACTGTCCCCCCGCAGGCGGCTCTCCTCGAACCGGCGGGACAAGGCTTGGGTGACTTCAGACGCGCGAGACGACCCGAGCGCGTTCTCCGCCAACGCGTGGCGCAGGAGCAGCCGGTCGTCCTGCGTGTGGTCCATCACCACGACGGCTGCCTCCCGCGCGCGGCCCGCGTCCAGCAGCAGGTCCGCGTAGGCCGCGCGTGCGGCGTAGTCCTTCGAATCCAGCGAGAGCGCCCGGAGGAAGTAACGCTCCGCCAGACCGACATCCCCCGCCAGCGCGGCGGCCTCCGCCAGCGTGGCCAGTGCGCGCGTGCGTGACTCCTGACTGCGCTCGCTGCGCCGCAGCGCCTCCGACAGGAGCGCGTGCGCCTTGCGCGAATGCCCCGCGAGGCTTCGTACCCGGGCCTCGCACACCGCGACCGTCAACGAAGAGGTCAACGCGGTGAGCCTCGCGCAGCTGCGGGCCGCCTCGGCATGCTCGCCCCGAATCCCCAGCACCTCCGCGCGCAGCAACCACGCGTCGACGTTGCCGGGGTCCTCCTTCACCACCGCGTCCAGGTCCTCCAAGGCCGCCGGAAAGTCGCGCCGCGCGTGGTGGAAGGTGGCGCGTACCAGCCGCACGCCCGGCGGCGGCGTGGCCAGGTCCCACCACGGACGCAGCGCCGCCTGCGCGCGCCCCAGGTAGCGAGGCTCTCCCAACACGCGGCTCGCCTCGATTTCCAACCGCGCCAGGCGCAGCGCCATGTCCAACTGTCCGGCGTGCCCGGCCAGGGCCTTGCGAAGCGCGGCACGCTCGCGGGCGCGCGCATCCACACCGACGGCCGGCACGCGCGCCAGGACCTCCGCGGCGTCCCGGGGAATGAAGGGCTCGCGCTCCCCGAAGGAAGGCGAGCGCCCACAACCGAGTACCCACGCCGTGGCCAGGACCACGGCGCGTCTCACGGCGGAAGGGCGGCGGCACATCGGAGCTCGCATGGGCTCCGCACTGTACGCAGCCGTTTTTCGAATGGCGGCCGCCTGGGGACATGGGTCGCCGGAGCAACACACCGCTCAGGGTCCCCGCCCTCTACTCAACAGCGAAGCGGGACTGGGGTGCGCCCGCGTGGGACTTCCTCCTGTTCAAGGCCTGGCATCCCGCAGCGCCACCAGCAACTCCGCCGCGGTGGCGGCCACCGCGCGCGCGCCGTGGGCCTTCAGCTCGTCCACCTCGCGGAAGCCCCAGGCCACGCCCACGCCGTACATCCCCGCCGCGCGTGCCGTGTCCATGTCGATGGACGTGTCCCCCACGAAGGCGCAGGCCGCGGGCGGCACGTCCAGCTCCGAGGCCAGCGCCAGCGCCGCCGTCGGGTCCGGCTTGCGCGGCAGCTCCGGCCGCTCACCGTACACGGCGGCGAAGGAGGCTTGCGGCAGCAGGCGCGCGACCAGGCGCTTCACGAAGTCGTCTGACTTGTTGCTGAGCACCGCCAGCTTCGTGCCCTGCGCGGCCAGCGCGGTCAGCATCTCCGGGATGCCCGGGTAGTGCGCGGTGCGGTCGAAGAGGTGGCCGTCGTAGTAGGCCTTGTAGGTGGCCAGCACCGGCTCGATGAGCGCGTCCTGCCCGGAAGGCACCGCCCGGCGAATCAACTCCCGGACACCGCTGCCCACGAAGCGCAGGTACGCGGACTCCGGATGGGTGGGCAGACCGTGGTGGGCCAGCGCGTGGTTCGTCGCATCGGCGATGTCCCCCAGCGAGTCCACCAGGGTTCCATCGAGGTCGAAGATGACGGCACGAAGCAGCATGAAGACGCGTCCTTCTTCAAAAACGAAAACGCCCTGGCCACGAGGACCAGGGCGTCGCGGGGCCCCAAGGCCCAATCACCTGGAAGCTACGGAGTGGCCTTGGTGCTGGCGGCCTTCACCGCCTCGGCATCGCCCGCCGTAATCACCGCGAAGTTGATGTTGTTGTAGCCCGCCGTGGCGCAGCTGAACATCACCCGCTTGATGATGGAGTACTCCACGTCCTTGTGGGCCTGGATGTTGATGTCGCCCTTGAAGGTGTTGGCCGTGTCCTGCGCCATGGAGTGGAGGTCCTCGTACTGCTTCTTCATGTCGCGGAGCTTCTCCTCCAGCGACGGGATGTTGAGGTACTCGTCCTTGGTGAAGTCCTCCACGCGGCCAATGATGGTGCCGGAGACGCTGATCTGGTCACCGGAGACCATCACCACCGGGTGCATCTCCACTTCCTTGACGTTGACCGCCTCGGGAAGCTCGATGTCCTTGGTCATCATCAGCACCTCACCCGTCGCGGAGAAGTTCGCGATGAGGAAGAGCACGATGATGATGAACATGTCGACCAGCGGGGTGATGAGGAGGTCGGAGTAACCGCTCTTCTTCGCGGTCCCGCCGTGCCCGAACACCTTGGAGTGCTGGAGCCGCTTGCCGTATCGCTTGCCTGGAACCTGAATGGCCATGACGTGTCGTGAGCTCCTTGGTCGGCTAGCCCATCGCCGCGGACACCGACACCTGGGGCAGCCCAGCGCCGATGCACTCGTCAATGATGCGGACCAGGTCCTCGTAGCGGACCTTGTCTTCAGGTTGCAGGGTGATGGCGGACTGGTCTGGCAGCTGCGCCTTCAGTTCCTTGAAGCGCGCCACCAGCTTGGACAGGTCCGTCTTGCCCTTCGCATCCTTGGTGAGGGGAATCGGATCGAAGGCGCTCTGGTCCGCGGTCAGCCGCAGCTCCGTGGGCGTGATGAGCAGGTTGAGCTGGACCGTCTTGGTCTGCTCCTCCTGCTGCTGCTCCTCCTCCGTGGAGGGGCCACCTGCCTGCGAAACCTGGAGCCGGCCAATCTGGGTCCAGACCGCCGTCAGGATGAGGAAGCTGATGGTCACCGCCATCAGGTCGATGAATGCCGTGAGGTTGATAGAGGTGTCGAGCGACTTCTTGCCGCCTTTGCCTCCACCTGTGTCCATTCCGCCGGCCATGGCGTTCTTCTCCTTCGGCCGCGCTCAGTGAGCGTCGGTGAGACTGATGGGAGCGCGCCGCGCGTCCCCACATCCGTGGGGACAGGACAGCGCGCCCGGACTCCGGGTTCCCGAAGGACTGCCTACTCCTCGTCGCGAGCCGCCGTGGGGACGTTCAGGTTCTTGAACTTGTCCTTGTTGGCCACGATGAGGTTGAGGACGGAGACGCTGGTCTCGTTGATGTCGTTGATGAGGCTCTGCGTGCGGCCCGTCAGCACGGAGAAGGAGATCAGCGCCGGGATGGCCGTGAGCAGACCGAAGCCGGTGCAGTTCATGGCTTCAGAAATACCGATGGCGAGAATCGCCGCCTTGTCAGCCGGGTTCACGTTGGCCACGGCCTCGAAGCAGGCGATGAGACCGGACACCGTTCCGAGCAGACCGGCGAGCATCGCCGCGTTGCCGAGCATGGCGAGGTAACCGGTGCGGGCCTCGATCTTCGGCGTCTCGCGGAGGCTGGCCTCGTCGAGCGCGGCCTGGACCTCGTCGTTGCCCTTCGGAACGTTCATCAGACCAGCCTTGATGACGTTCGTCAGCGGCGTGGACTTCTGGCCGGCCACGTAGTTGATGGCCTTGTCCAGGTCACCCGCGTAGATGTGCTTCTTCAGGCCACGCAGGAAGGCCTCCTTGTTGATGGAGGCCTTGCCGAAAAGAATGATGCTTCGCTCGACCATGATGGCGAGTGCCACGATGAGGCAGGCGGCGATGGGGTACATACCCCACTGGCCGGCCTCCCAGCGCATGGCGATTTCTTCGAAGAAGCCCCGCTGAGGGCCGCCGACATTCGCCAGCACGGTCAGGTTCGTCACAGACGCCAGGTCCATCGAGTGTTGCCTCCACAGGCAGCTTGGCCCGCTCTAGCGGACCTTCCAGACCTGACGTCCCCCCGAGCGGACGGTCCACCCGGTTGGGCGGCAGGAATGGATGTTGAAAACGGTGTGCCGACTTTAGGAATGGGCGTGTGGGGTGTCAAGGTAGGGGCAGCGCCGTTAAGTGCTGAAATCTCACAGGAATTTTGCGCTGAGCCCCCTCTTGCCAGGCCGTCCTCCAGGCAGCAGCGCGGGCATTTTCGGGGGTATTCCCAAGTGCCTCCAGATGTGACACCGCGCTTGCTTCCTGGGTTTCGTCGCGCGTGTTAAGGCCGGATTCATGGCGAGGAAGCGCATTGGCGAGCTCCTGTTGGAGCAGCGGGCGATCAGCGTCGCCCAGCTCGAGGCGGGGCTCGCGGCTCACCGGAAATCAGGACAGCGGCTGGGGGCCACCCTCATCGCGCAAGGTGCCATCACGGAGGCCACGCTCGCGGACGCGCTGAGCCAGGCCCTGGGGCTGCCGCGCGTGGACCTCGCGGCCACCACGCCGGAGTGGGCGGCGGTGCACATGCTGCGCGCGCGCTTCTGCGAACAGCACGACTTGTTCCCCGTCGCACTGGAGAGCACGGGCGGGCGCAAACAGCTCGTGGTGGCGATGAGTGATCCGCTCAACGTGACGGCGGTGGAGGAGATTGAGTTCACCACCGGCCTCAAGGTCAGCCCGCGCGTGGCGCCGCTGTCCACCGTGCGCGGCGCCATCCTCCGCTACTACCACAAGGTGCCGGTGGCCTCGCCCTCCGCCATCCGCCCCGCGCCCGCGAGGCCCACCGCGAAGCCGGTGCAGGCCGCGCCGCCGGTGACACGCCCCACGGCGCCGCCGTCCGAAGAGGATGACGACGAGGAGGTCATCATCGGCGAGGAGCTGCCGCCCGGCGAGGCGACGCAGCGCACGTCCCTGGCGGAGCTGATTCGCGCCCGCGAGGAGCAGAGCAAGCAGAAGCGCGGACAGGGCGGCGCCGCGAAGCCCAAGGCCGCCGTGGCGAACGCGGGCGGCGTGCTGGACGATTTGGACTACCTCTTCGGACAAGCACGAGAAGACCCGGATCGCGTCGAGGAGCTGGAGCGGAAGTTCTGGGCGCTGATGCGCATCATGGCGCGCAAGGGCCTGCTCACGAACGAGGAGTTCACCCGCGAGCTGGACGACGAGGACAAGGCCAGCGGCGAGTCGTGACGATGCGCCGGAGCCGGAAGGAATCGGCTCGTGGCGGCTCGTGTGGCCCGGGGCATCTGCGCGGGGCGCCCGCCTGCATGCCCGGCTGGCCGAGGCCCGATGTCACCGCCTCGGAAACCACCTGGGGGCCTCGCGCGTACACACAGAAGCACCCGCGCTCGCGGGAACTTCCGGAGACCGCGTCCATGCCCACCGCCTCCACCTCCTCGTCCCTGGCCCGGCGGCTCATGCCCCTGGCCCTTGCCGCGCTCGCCGTGCTGTCCGCGTGCACCGAGGCCCGCGGAGCCGCGCCCACCGCGCCAGGCCCCACCATCCAGGACACCCGCCACTACGAGAAGCCCTCGGACGCCGACTTGCGGCGCACCTTGTCCCCGCTGGCCTACGAGGTGACGCAGAAGGGAGCCACGGAGCCCGCCTTCCGCAATCCCCTGTGGAATCACCACGAAGAGGGCCTCTACGTCGACGTGGTGAGCGGCGAGCCCCTCTTCTCCTCGCGCGACAAGTTCGACTCCGGCACTGGCTGGCCCAGCTTCACTCGCCCGGTGGACAGCGCTCGCGTCGTCGAGAAGCGGGACAGCACGCAGGGCATGGAGCGCGTGGAGGTGCGCTCGAAGGCCGCGGGCTCACACCTGGGCCACCTCTTCGGGGACGGCCCCGCGCCCGCGAAGACGCGCTACTGCATCAACTCCGCGGCCCTGCGCTTCGTCGCGGTGAAGGACCTGGCGAAGGAGGGTTATGGGGCCTGGCTGCCACTCTTCGGCCGCCCCGCTCCGGCCGCCGCCACGAAGCGCCAGGACACCTCCCCCTTCACGGAGACGGCGCTGCTGGCGGGCGGATGCTTCTGGGGCATGGAGGATTTGCTGCGCAAGATTCCCGGCGTCGTCCAGACGGAGGTGGGCTACACGGGCGGCTCCAGCGCCTTCCGAAATCCCACGTATCACGACGTGAGCTCGGGCAAGACGGGGCACGCCGAAGCCGTGCGCGTCGTGTTCGACCCCACCCGGCTGACGTACGAGACGCTGCTGGAGCAGTGGTTCTTCCGCATGCACGACCCGACGACGCTCAACCGTCAGGGCAATGACGTGGGCACGCAGTATCGCTCCGCCATCTTCTACCTGTCCGACGCCCAGAAGCGCGTCGCCGAGCAAGTGAAGGCGCGGGTGGATGCCTCCAAGAAGTGGCCCCGGCCCGTCGTCACGCAGATTGTGCCCGCGGGCGCCTTCACCCCCGCCGAGGACTACCACCAGGACTACCTGGTGAAGAACCCGGGCGGCTACACCTGCCACTACATGCGGGACTGAGCGCGGGCTCAGCCCTGCTGGAGCGGCAGGCGCACGATGAAGGTGGTCCCCTCGCCCAGGGTGCTCTCCACCGTCAGCCGGCCACCGTGGTTCTCCACGATGCCCTGGCAGATGGAGAGCCCCAAGCCGGTGCCCCGCCCTTCCGGCTTGGTGGTGAAGAAGGGCTCGAAGATGCGCTGCAGGTGCTTGGGCTCGATGCCCGTGCCCGTGTCGCGCACCTTCACCACCGCGTCCTGCCCGTCACGGCCCGTCGCCAGGATGACGGAGCCTCCCGGCGGCATCGCGTGGCACGCGTTGGTGATGAGGTTGACGAACACCTGCACCAGGTTGGCGCGCACGGCGGACAGGGGCGGCAGCTCGATGTACTCGCGCTGGATGCTGACGCGCGCCTGGGCCACGACGTGCTCGCAGAAGCCCACCGCCATGTCCACGATGGCGTTGAGTTGCACCCGCTCCGGCCGGTCCTGCGCCGGGCGCGCGTAGCTGACCAGGTCTCGCGTGAAGCGGAGGATGCGGTGGCTGCTCTCCAGGATTTTGCGCAGCTTCTCCTGGTCCGCCGGGTTGGCCCCCGGCGTCATCCGCGAGCGCTGGAGCAGCGCGTCCGCGTACGTGGCCACCGCCGTCATCGGGTTGTTGATTTCGTGCACCACGCTGGCGGCGAGCTGACCGATGGAGGCCAGCTTCTCCGCGTGGATGATGCGCTTCTCCAGCTCCTTCACCACCGTGATGTCCTGACCGATGGCGATGACGCCCTCCACCTCCCCGTGCTGGGAGAGCTTGGAGGAGGTCGCAAAGGAGACGCGCACCTCCGCGCCGCTGCTCGTCAGCAGCCGCGTCTCGAAGCTGTTCACCGGCTCGCCGCGAATCGCCGCGGCGATGAGCTGGTTGAGCCGCAGGTGCTCGCTCTCCGGGATGAGCCAGAAGAAGTCCCGGCCCAGCACCTCTTCCTTGCCAAAGCCGGTGAGCGCGCTCAGCGCCTGGTTGAAGACGACGACCTGCTTGTCCCGGTTCGCCACCAGGATGAGGGCATTGGCCTTCTCCAGCAGGTCCTCCAGGTACTTGCGGACGAACGTCAGCTCATCGATGAGCTTCGCGTTCTTCACCGCCACCGCCACCTGGTTGGCGAGCTGGAGCAGTACGCGCTCGTCATGCGGCACGTCGGAGACGAAGTCCGCCGGGTACTCCATGTTGATGGCGCCGAAGAGTTGCCCGCTGGCCACCAGCGGCGCGCTCACGCCATGGGTGCTGTCCTGGAACAGCAGCGGGACTTCGCCCAGCACCGCCACGCGGTCCACGGGCAGGGACGCGCGGTCCAGGCTCGTCTTCTCCACCGCGCGCTCCATCAGCACCAGCGGCTCGTGTGCGCCTTCCTTCAGCCGCCCCTCCGCGTAGAGCGACGTGAGGCCGCCCGTCCGCGAGTCGGTGATGCGGATGCAGAACGAACGCCCGGGGAACAGCTCCTTCACGCCACGAGCCACCGCGGCGACCAGTTCCTCCTCGCCGCCGGCCTCGGCCACGCTGCGGCCCAGGTCCAACAGCACGCCTTCGGTGCGCGCCTGCTCCAGAAGGGCCCGCTCCGCCACCACCAGCCGGTTGCGAGACAGCTCCGGCTCGTTGCGCGCGCGGACGGCCACCACGTCGCCCCGGCGGGACAGCGTCAGCACCACGCCGGGCAGGTCGGGCAAGAGCTCCACGTCGCAGCTGGCGCCATCCGCCGGCACGCTGGCGCCGGACAGGGTGCGCGCAACTTCCTCCACGGACACGTGCTGGTCGGCGCAGAAGCGGCGGAAGGCGTCGTTGACGGCGACCAGGCGCAGGGCCGGGTCACACATGGCCGCGGGGGCGTCGAGCGCCTCGAACAGGGCCTGGAAGGACTCGGGGGCAGGGCCGCCGGCGATGCGCACGGCGCGGGTCTCAGTCTTCATGGGAGGTGGCCTTGTCCAGGTCGAGAATCTGTTGCGCCCCCATGTAGGACTTCGTTTCGTAGCGGGTAATCTTGCCAATCTTCCGGACGATTTCCGCCATGCGCTCCGCCTCGCGGTAGATGATGTCCACCGGCTTCCAGGCGAAGTCGTCTTCCTTCAGCTTCCGCTTCAGCAGCTCGGCGTAGCCCATCACCGAGGTGAGCGGCTGGTTCAGCTCGTGCGCGGCGGTGCCAGCGAGCGCGACGATGACCGCGCTCTTCTCGCTCTCCTCCAGCCGCGTCTCCACGTCGGACAGCTTGCGCTCCAGCTGCATGCGCGCGCGCATGTCCGTGAAGATGCCCACGCTGAACACCTCACGGCCCCCTTCGTAGACGATGGAGGCCGTCATGTTCACCGGCACCCGCTCACCGGAGCGGTGCACCAGCTCCTCCCGGATGAGGGACAGCCGGCCCTTGCCGCCGTGCTCGGGCGCCCGAATCATGGCCATCACCCGCTTCGCCACGCCCGGCGGATAGAGCTGGTGCACGGAGAGGCCGCCGCCCAGGGCCTCCTGCGCGGTGTAGCCGCACAGCGCCTCCGCGCCCTTGTTGAAGAGGATGATGCGCCCCTTCAAGTCCGCCGCGATGATGGCGTCCACCGACGAGTCGATGAGCCGCTCCAGGAAGTCCTTCGTCTGGAGCAGTTCGTCCTCCAGCCTTCGCGCGTCCGTGACGTCGCGGAAGGAGAGGATGGTGGCCGCCTCCTCGTCGCGCAGCGGCGCCGCGGACATGGACAGCGTCAGGCGGCGCCCCGTGCGGGTGCACACCTGCACGTCCGCGCCGGAGCGGGCCTCGCCGCGCGCGGCGGTGGTCACCAGCTCCATCAGCACGTTCTCATCCACCGGCTGAGTCACCTGGTGCAGGTGGCGGCCCCGCGCGTCCGGCGCATCCACGTCCAGCATGGCCGCGCCGGACGGATTCAGCGACAGCACGCAGGCCTTGTCGTCGAGGATGGCCACGCCTTCACTGACGTGCGCGAAGAAGAGCTGGTACGGCTTGAACGAGGCCGCCTGCTCCTCCGCGGCCAGGCGGGCCGTCTTCTCCGCCTCCGTCTGCCCGCGCACGGACTGGAGCACGGACGCGTTGCGCAGGGCCACCGCGGTGGCGTGCGCCACGGTGGTGAGGAAGTCGATTTCCCGCGGCGTGAAGGTGCGCCGCCGTCCCGCCGCGCGCAGCAGCAGCACGCCGCGCACCTGCCCGCGGATTGGCAGCGGCAGCGCGGCGATGGCGTGGATGCCCCGGGCGGCCACCGCGCGCCGCTCCACGTCCCCCAGCAGCGGGTGGGTGGAGGCCTCCTGCATCACCACCGGCTTGCCCGTTCGCATCACCTCGCGAATCTCGGGGTAGCGCGACAGGTCGATGCGCAGGTCCTTGAGCGTGGGGTCGTCGCTGGCGGCGACGATGATGCCCTCATCCGCGCTGCGCCCCAGCATCACCAGCGTGGCGCGCGCGATGTCCAGCTTCTCCGCCAGCCGCCGGGTGACGCCGTGCAGCAGCGCCTCCACGTCGGACGTCTCCGCGTAGTCCGCCGTCAGCTCCAGCAGGAGCGCCAGGTCCTCCTGGCTGCGCGCCTGTTCCTCGCGCTCTACATGGCGCTCGGCGGCGCACTGGAGCCGCCAGGCCAGCTCGTGCATGGCCACCGGCACGGTGAGGACGTCCGCCGGCTTGAGGGACTGCGCCTCGGCGAAGGGGCTTTCGCCCGGTGCCACCAGCACCACCAACGTGAGGTGGGCGGCGAGGGCGGCGTCCATCAGGGCCTGCCCCGCGGCGAGCCCTCCCGGCGCGGTGAGGTCCACCAGCGCCAGGGAGGCCTCTTCGAGACCGCCCACCACCCGTAGACCCGCACGCGCGGCGGCCGCGGCCAGCAGCTCCCGCGCGGGTGAGTCCGAGGGCACCAGGGAGATGCCTGATACGAATTCCAGCGAGGACGGCACGTGGAGAGTGGGGTCCAGGGCAGAAGGGGCCCCCACTCTACACGCCCTGAGGGCTCAGGGGCAGTCCGACTCGAAAGCGCCCTGGTCCGGGCCTGGCCCGCACCAGGTCAACCCCAGCGACAGCCCCGCGTTGAGGGCGGGGGAACCCGACCCCAGGCGGAAATCCCCGGTGTCGATGTTGACGAAGCCAGGGGCCTTCTCCTGGGAGCGGCCGTCCAGCCCGCTCTGCGAGCGCCACTGCGAGAAGCCCATGTCCACGCCGTTCAGCCGGAAGAGGGCCGAGCCCGAGTTGCGGAAGTAGAGGTTGGCGTCCACCACCGCCCCCGAGCGCCCGGGGCCGCCGCGCACCGCCACCCCACAGCCGGAGAAGACGTTGTTGCGCACATCCAGGCTGGCGCTGGCCCCGGTGTCGCCATGGCCGAAGGTGAGGCACGGCCCGGGCATGTTCCAGACGGTGTTGTGATGAACCTTCACGTTCGACGTCGTGTCCACGCGGATGCCGCTGCCCTCCTCACCGGCGCCCAGGCCGTCCCGCACCAGGTTTCGGCGGATGACGATGTTGGTGGGCGGCGAGCCCTGGCGCACCCCGCCGATACTGATGGCGCGGCCGTTGTTGTAGAAGACGTTGTCCTCCAGGGTGACGTCCTTCGCGGACAGGTGCACCACCACGCCCTCGCCGCGCGAAGTGGATGACGTCTTGTGGCCCCAGATGATGTTGCCGCGCAGCGTGACGCGGGTGCACGTCTTCACGTCGACGCCATTCTCCCGGTTCTCGTGCAGCTCGTTGTCCTCCACCAGGAGGTTGTCGAAGGGCGTGCCGGAGATGGTGGCGCCGCCCTCCGGACCGATGCACTGCACCGCGTCCCCGGAGTTGTGGTGGATGTCGTTGCCACGCACCACCACGTTGCGCGCCGTCGTCTGGACGATGACGCCGTGGCTGTCATCTCCGTTGCGGTTGAAGTGGGAGATGGTGTTGCCCTCGATGAGGACATCACTGGCCTTCTCACACACGTTGACGCCCGCGCCCGCGGTGCCGTTCTTCAGCGTGGAGCCGCGCAGCACGCCGTGGTGGGACCCCACGCCGCGGAACAGCACCGCGAAGGAGGCAGTGCCCGCCGCGTCGATGGTGAGCCCCTCGATGCTCCAGTACGCACCGCGCACGTCCACCATGGCGGAGCCGCTGCCGGACGGCTTCAGCACCGGCTTCGCGCCCGGCGCGGCCCGCAGCGTGAGCAGGTTGGACGCCGAGCCACCCTTCTCCTCCAACTTGAGGCGCTCGGCGTAGGTGCCCGTCTTCAGGTAGATGGCCTCGCCCGGCCGCACCAACGCCAGCGCGCGCGTCACCGTTCGCAGCGGCGCCGCCTCCGTGGCGGAAGCACTGTCACTGCCGTTGGGCGCCACCCAGAGGATGCGCGAGTACTGGGGCTCAGGCGGAGGCTCCGGTTCTGGCTGGGGCTCGGGCTCGGGCTGAGGGGCCGGATCCGGGATGTCGACGATGACGGGCGGAGGCTCCGACGTTCCAGGGTTCGTCGTGTCGTCGTCATCGTTGGTGGGAGGCGTGCCAGGAACGGACGGGTTTCCCGTCGACGGCGTCTCGCTGGAGCCCGGAGGCGAGCCACCTTCCTGGGTGAGCTCCCCCTTCCCATTGCAGGCCAACAAGGACAGCAGGGCAGCGGAGCAGAGGGCCGTGGACCACGGCGAGCGGTTGCGCATCCTGGCGGACTCCTGGTGTGGGTCGCGGCGCGGGAGGCGCTCGCGAGGACGGCCGCCAATTCCGAGCCCCGCGCTGTTCATTCCCCCCGAGCGCGGCAACCCCTGCCTGCCGGGACGTAGAGGGAGGAGACAGGAAACGTGGTTTCGCGGGGTTGGGACGGATGCTCCGCATCACCGACAGGTGGGCCTTCGCGGGGAGCTGAAGTGTGATGTGTGCAATGCGCGCGGGAATATTCCCGGGGCTTTTTCACACAGAGCGAAGGACCGAGCCGGGCGTCCCCGGGCGCGTGGGCGCACAGCGGGGCGAGACACGCCGGTGTTTCAGGGAGGCAGGGCGTACCTTGACGCCAGGAGGAACGCGCGGGATATGAGCCGCCTTCCACCCGCTGTCAGGAGACGCCTTGGACATCTTCAAGGAATTCACCTTCGAAGCCGCGCACCGGCTTCCCAACGTGCCGCCCGGGCACAAGTGCAGCCGGCTTCACGGCCACAGCTACCGGGTGGAAATCCACGTGCGTGGCCCGGTGGGCTCGCAGTCCGGGTGGGTGATGGACTTCTCCGACATCAAGGAGGCCTTCGAGCCCCTGCGGCTGAAGTTGGACCACTACTACCTCAATGAGGTGGAAGGCCTGGAGAACCCCACCAGCGAGAACCTGTCGCGGTGGATCTGGAAGCGCCTGCGTCCGAGCCTGCCCCTGCTCAGCCGGGTGGTGGTCCGCGAGACGTGCACCAGTGGCTGCATCTATCAAGGCGAAGACGACTGACAAGCCGGGCCCTCGCGGGGCTGGCTCCTCGAGGGGACTGCCATGAACGTTCTGATTACCGGGGCCACCGCGGGATTCGGCCTGGCCATTGCCCGCCGCTTCATCCAGGACGGCGCGCGCGTCATCGCCTCCGGGCGGCGCACCGAGCGGCTGGAGGCCCTGCGCGCGGAGCTGGGCGAGCGGGTACTCCCCCTGACGCTCGACATCACGGACCGTGAGGCCGTGGAGCGGGCCATCCGCTCGCTGCCGGCGGAGTTCGCCGAGGTGGACGTGCTGGTCAACAACGCGGGCCTGGCGCTGGGGTTGGATCTGGCGCAGTCGGCGCGCGTGGAGGACTGGGACACGATGGTGGACACCAACGTGAAGGGCCTCCTGTACTGCACGCACGCGGTGCTGCCCGGCATGGTGGCGCGCAACCGGGGCCACGTCGTCAACATGGGCTCGGTGGCGGCGGAGTGGCCCTACCCGGGCGGCAACGTGTACGGCGCCACCAAGGCCTTCGTGCACCAGTTCAGCCTCAACCTCCGCGCGGACCTGCACGGCACCGCCGTGCGCGTGACGGACATCGAGCCCGGCCTGGTGGGCGGCACGGAGTTCTCCAACGTCCGCTTCAAGGGCGACGACGCGCGCGCGGCGTCCGTCTACGCCAACACCCAGGCGCTGACGCCCGAGGACATCGCGGACGCGGTGCACTGGGTGGCCACGCGGCCCGCGCACGTGAACATCAACGTCATGTCCCTGATGCCGGTGTCACAGTCCTTCGGGCCCCTGCCGGTGAAGCGACAGGGCTGAGCCAGGAGGACCTTCGGGGTACCCTGCACCCCGGAGGATGTCAGAGGTATGGCGCATGCTCGACACATGAGCGAAGCCATCCACGAACGAGAAGCGGCGCGACTTGCGAGGCCCCAGGCATGGCCGCATCCTGGGGGCATGGGTGACAAGCCACCGCCGGAGCAGGTGTACGAGGCGTTGGAGCGCCTCCCCCCGCACGTCGTCGGGGAAATCATCGAGGGTGAGCTGCATGTCAGCCCCCGTCCGAGGATGCTTCACGGCAGGGCCGCCATCCGGCTCAGCCAGCAACTGGCGCCGTTCGACCTGGAGCTCGGAGCGGAAGGCCCGGGCGGCTGGGTCATCCTCCCGGAGCCTGAGCTCCACCTGGGCGGCAACGTGCTCGTGCCAGACCTCGCCGGGTGGCGGCGCGAACGCATGCCGGAGATTCCAGACGTGACGGGCGTGGAACTCGTCCCCGACTGGCTCTGCGAAGTCCTGTCTCCCTCCACCGAAGCCCTGGACCGTTCGAGGAAGATGACGCTCTACGCCCGCGAGGGTGTGAACCATCTGTGGTTCGTGGACCCGCGCATTCAGTTGCTCGAGGTCTATCGTCGGGAAGGCAACCACTGGCAGCGCCTGGGCGCGTACACCGGTAGCGCCCATGTCCATGCCGAGCCCTTCGAGGCACGCAAGTTGAATCTTGGTTCACTTTGGGAGCGATAGAGCCAGGCTGCGGCGTCCCCTGCGCCGCGCCTTGAGATAACCTGCCGGCCATGAGTCATCCGGAACGACCGCCGCCGTCCCTGGGGCTCCTCGCCCGCGGACTGAAGCTGCTGGGCCATCTCACCCACCCGGACACGCGCACTGGCAAGGTCTTCACCCGCGCCGAGGAGGGCCTCACCCGCGCGGCCGCCAAGGTCACCGAGAGCCCCGCGTACCTGCGCGTGAGCGGCTCCCTCATGCGCCAGGGCTTCAACGCCCGCATCCGCCGCAATGGCCTGGTGGAAGGCGCGCTGCGCACCCTGCGCCTGCCCACCACCTCCGAGGTGGAGAACCTGCGCGACCAGCTCCGCCGGATGAATGACCAGGTGGAGGCGCTCGGCACCCAGTTGGAACTGGTGGTGGACCTGCTCCACCATCAGGAAGGCGCGGAGCCCGAGCCTGAGTCCCCCGAGCCCACGCCCAAGGAGCGCGCGCCCTCCAAGCGCCGCCGCTGACATGACCGCGTCCACGCCCCAGCGTCTTCGCTCCTTCGTCACCGGGCAGGTCGAGCTGACCCGCGCCGTCGCACACGCGCTCAAGTCGCGGCCCTTCAATCCGTACCCGTACCTCAAGCCCTTCATCGAAAGGGCCTCGGGCGTGCGCGAGCCGCCCATCAGCGCCACGCCGCACACCGTCGTGTACACGCGCGGCAGCATGCGGCTGCTGCGCTACGCGGCCCCGCGCCGGCGCCACCGCACGCCCATCCTCTTCGTCTATTCGCTCATCAATCGCTGGTACATCCTCGACTTCCTTCCAGGGCGCAGCCTCATCGAGCACCTCACCCGCGAGGGCTATGACGTCTACGCCATCGACTGGGGCGTGCCGGGACAGGACGAGGAGCGGCTCACATGGGATGACCTGCTCGGCGGGCTCATCCAGACGGCGGTGCGGTGGACGCTGCGCGTGAGCAAGAGCCGGGATTTGACGCTCTACGGCTATTGCATGGGCGGCACCATGGCCCTGGCGTACACGGCCCTGTATCCCGAGGGCGTCCGCAACCTCGTGGCCCAGGCCACGCCGGTGGACTTCAGCAAGGGTGGCCTCTACACGCTGTGGACGTCCGCCAACCACTTCGACGTGGACTCGCTGGTGGACGCCTACGGCAACGTCCCCACGCCGGTGCTGGAGAGCGGCTTCCTCATGGCCGCGCCGGTGCAGCGCCTCACCCGGTGGCTGGAGGTGTGCCGCCGCATTGACGACCCGGAGTTCGTCACCACGTTCCTGGCCATGGAGCGCTGGGGCGCGGACCCCGTGCCCTTCCCGGGTGAGGTGTACCGGCAGTACATCAAGGACTGCTACCAGCAGAACCTCTTCCCCCAGGGCCTCATGGAAGTGGGCGGCGAGCGCGTGGACCTGCGCCGCATCCAGTGCGCCATCCTCAACGTCATCGCCGAGCACGACACCATCGCGCTGCCGGCGATGAGCGAGCCGCTGCCCTCCCTGGTCAGCTCGAAGGACTGTGAGACGCGGCGCTACCCCGTGGGCCACATCGGCCTGTCCGCCTCCAGCAAGGGCGCGACGAAGGTGTGGCCCTCTATTTCCGCGTGGATTGGCGCGCGCTCGAAGCCGATGGAACCATGAACGCCTCGTCCGACACCGAAGCCATGGGCGTGCAGGTCCGCGAAGGCACCGTCCACCTGCGGGATGGCCGGCGGCTCGCTTATGTCGAGTCTGGAGACTTGAGCGGCCTGCCCGTGTTCTTCATCCACGGCAACCCGGGCTCGCGCCACATGCGCCACCCGGATGACCGGCTCACTCACGCCTTGGGCGTGCGCCTCATCACTCCGGACCGGCCGGGCTATGGCCTGTCGGACTACCAGCCCGGGCGCACGCTGCTTGACTTCCCCGATGACCTGGAGCAGTTGGCCAACGCGCTGAGGATTGGCCGCTTCGCCCTCTTCGGGGTGTCCGCCGGTGGCCCCTACGTCGCCGCGTCCGCGTGGAAGCTGGGCGAGCGCATCACCCGCGCGGCGCTCGTCTCCGGCGCGGCGCCCCTGGCCCGGCCGGGTGCCATGGAGGGCGTGAACCGGGACTACCGCAACGCGTACAACATGGCCGCGTGGCCGGAGTGGCTGCTGCATCCATTGATGGCCATGCATGACCGGCAGGTGCGCGCCAATCCCGCGCGGGCGCTGGCGGGCCTGCGTTCCCAGGCGTCGGCGGATGACCGCGCGGTGCTCGCGGACCCGCGCATCGCCGCGCAGGTGCAGGGCTGGCGCTACGAAG
This sequence comes from Myxococcus sp. AB056, assembly GCF_006547365.1. Lineage (NCBI taxonomy): Bacteria > Pseudomonadati > Myxococcota > Myxococcia > Myxococcales > Myxococcaceae > Myxococcus > Myxococcus sp. AB056. The sequence goes on from NZ_VHLB01000001.1 coordinate 200,314, forward strand.
CCACGCGAAACGGCGTGTCAGGCATGCGGCGCGAGGCGCACATCCTCGCGCAGCCGTGGAACGTCCCCCTGGAGGAGATTCGGGCGGAGGTGGACCTCTGGTACTGGGAGGGAGACAGCATCGTCCCGCCGCAGATGGGGCGGTACCTCGCGAACCGGATTCCGCGCGCGGTGCCCCGCTTCTTCCCCGGCGGCGGACACTTCTCCATCTTCTCCCACTGGACGGACATCCTCACGCCGCTGGTGCGGCAGGGAAGCTGAGCCGCTGAGCCGCACGCTCAGGCGGCGCGGGGCTGCTCCTCCTGGGTGACGGGCGGGGCAATGGGTTCACCGTTCTCCCCCAGCACCACGGGGGCAATGCCCAGCTTGCGCTCAACGAAGGCGTGGCCCAGATAGATGAAGGGCGTCAGGCCCACCGCGACCAGCAACTTCACCACGTAGGACGTGTAGATAATGCCGAGGATGGTGGCGTTGGGCAGCACGCCCGTCCACGCCACGTACTGCACCACCACGGTGTCGAGGAGCTGCGACACCAGCGTGGAGCCCGTCGCCCGCACCCACAAGAACCGGTTGCGCGTCAGTCGCTTGAGCCCGTTGAAGATGGCGATGTCGCAGAACTGGCCCACCAGGTACGCCATCATCGACGCGACGAGGAAGCGCTGTGAGCCGGCGAAGACGTTGTTGAACGAGCCTTCCACCGTCCCCGTGAAGTCCGGCGCACGCGTCAGCGGCGCCCACGGCACCTGCACGGCCATGGCAATCACCACGACCGCGAAGACGGCCATGAAGAAGCCCACCCACGTCACGAAGCGGGCCGCCTTCTTCCCGTAGAACTCGTTGAGGATATCCGTGAGGAGGAACGTCACCGGGAAGGGCAGGATGCCGATGGACATCACCGCCACCACCGGCCCCACCTTCGCCTCGAACAGCTTCACGCTGATGATGTCGCCCACCACCAGCGAGGTGACGAACACCCCCACCAACACCACGAAGAGCTGAAGCCGTCTGTCGAGGAGCATCTCATCGTTCTCGTGAGCCGAGGCCACCTCATACCGCGCCTCACTCCCGCAGCAGTAGCCCTCCATCCAGCACCAGCTCGGAACCGGAAATCCACGACGCGCCCAGCAGGTAGCGCACCGCCTCGGCGACGTCCTCGGGGCGCCCCAGCCGTCCGAGCGGATGCAGCGCCCGCAAGCCCGCAAGCTGGGCCTCCTGCCGCCGCGCATACTCGGGCTCGGACAGCGGCCCCTCGCCGGGAGCCATGCGCACCTCGCGCACCATGTCCGTCTCCACCACGCCCGGCAGCACCGCGCTGGCACGCACGCCTCGCGCCGCACCCGCCAACGCCAGCACCTTCATCACCTGAAGGAGTCCTGCCTTCGCCGCGCTGTACACCGCGCTGGTGACGACGGGCCTCGTGGCCAGCGTGGACGCGATGAACACCTGCGCCCCACCCGGCTCCAGCACCTCCAGCGCCTGCTCGCCCAGCCGCAGCGGCGCGATGAGGTTGACCTCGAGCTGCGCGCGAAGCGCGTCCTCGCCGATGTGGCCCGGCGACTGGTGCACCACCTGCCCCGCGCTGTGGACGAAACCGTCCAGCCCTCCCAGCAACCCGGCGGCACGGCGAAGCAGCCCCTCGCGGGCTTCCAGCGAGGCCAGGTCACACGGCAGCGCGAAGGCCCGTCCCGGCCATGCTGTCGTCAGCGACGCCAGCACCTCCGCGCGCCGGCCCGACACCACCACCTGCCCCCCCGCGCGCAGCAGGGCCTCCGCCACCGCGCGGCCAATGCCCGTCCCGCCGCCAGTGACGAGCACCTTGCGCGTGCCCACCTCACTCATGAAAGGCGCTCCTTGAAGACACGGCCCCGCTCACGGCTGGTGCTCCGCGGGAGAGCCCGGCGCCGCGGGCTCATCCAGCGGGTAATAGGAGTGGCCGGTGACGGGCAGCAGCCCCTCCGGCGGCGGCTCGGTCTCCACCTCGTCCGATGGGATGAAGCCCGGCCTGTCCACACAGAGCACCGTCTGCTCCGTGGATGAAGGGTTGTCGTAGCGGTGCAGGAAGCCCCGCGGCCAGTGGAAGGCCATGCCCCGGGCCACCGGCTTGAACTGAAGCAGCAGCCCCGAGCCCAGCACCAGCTCGCTCTCCTCCATCTGCTGGTGCACGTGCGTGGGGATGCAGCCTCCTGGCCTCACCCGCAGCCGGTAGACGCCATAGCCTGCGCCCTCGTGGATAATGTCCACGCGGCCGAAGCCCTTCTCCTCCCGGCCGTACACCATCTCCGCGGCCGTCCGGTGAATCTGGAGCGACGGCACCGCCAACCCGCCCAGCGCCAGCGGCTTCGTCACCCGCACCGTGGCCGCGTGGACCTGCGCGCGCGGGACGTCGTCGGTGGGCGGCGCCAGCACGTAGCGGCACACCGTCTCGACGGCGGACTCCAGCAGCTCGAAGCGGCAGGCCTCCAGCAGGAAGCGCAGCTCCCCCGCGAGCCGGCCGTAGTTCACCGTGTGCGCCAGCCTGCCTCCCACCGCGGCGGCGCGGGTGTCCAGGAACAGGGCCACGTCCAGTCGCAGCGGCTGGGCCGCAATGCGCTCCCTGTTGAAGATGCCCACGATGCAGTCCACCGTGAGGCCGCGCAGTTCGATGACGTCCAGCGGGCGGCCATCCGGCGTCATGACGACGGGGGGATGGAATGCGTGTTCCGCGCTCATAGCTGTGCGCTCCTGCCGCCATCGACGGCGATGACCTGCCCGGTGATGTACGGCGCCTCGCGGGCGAGGAAGACGACGGTGCGGGCGATGTCCTCGACGTTGCCCTCGCGCCCCATGGGGATGCGGCGCAGCACCGCGTCGCGGGCCTCGGCGTCGAAGTCCTCGGGGAAGGCCACCGTGCCGGGCGACACGGCGTTGACCCGGATGTGCGGGGCCAGCTCCACCGCCAACGCGCGGGTGAGCATGATGAGGCCCGCCTTGCTCACCGAATAGTGCGCGTAGTGGCTCACCGGCCGCTCCCCACCGACGTCGGTGAGGTGCACCACCAACGGGTCCTTGCCGGCGCGCAACGCGGGGAGCAGGGCCTGGGTGAGGAAGAAGGGCGCGTCCAGGTTCACCGCCATCATGGTGCGGTACTGGTCGCGGGAGATGGCGGCGAAGTCGATGCGCTCGAAGAGGCCCGCGTTGTGGACCACCACGTCCAGCGCGGGCCACGCCTCACGCACTTGCGCGGCCAGGGAATCCACAGCCTCCGGGCGGCTCAGGTCGGCGGCGTGCAGGGTGACGCGACGGCCGAGGCCTCGGAGTTCGTCCGCCAGCGCTTCCAGCGGCTCGAGGGAACGGTTCGCATGGAGCGCCAGGTCATAACCCGCGCGGCCAAGGGCCCGGGCCACCGCGCTGCCAATGCGGATGCCAGCCCCGGTGATGAATGCGGTCGCCATGCGGCGCATTCAGTAACAGGCCCGGCAGGGAAAGGCACTGTGGACCTGCTGCCGCGAGGCGCGCCGGGCTACCCCCGTATCCCGGCGCGCCCGCGGCGCGGTCCCCCGATACTCGAATCGTCTAGCGGCGGCCGGCGCTGGCCATGTGCACCCGGCCCGGAGCGTAGGTCACCCACACCCACTCCTGGACCGGCTCGTAGCGGGCCGGCACCCAGCGCTGCTCGTAGAAGCCCCCGGTGCACCGGGTCACCCGCGAGCGGCGGTTGTGACGCTCACGGCACACCTCGGGGACCCACACCTGCTCGTAGCGGCCCTGCACCCAGCGGTTCACCGTCTGCAGTTCGTAGCGGCCCCGAGCGTGCGGCGGCGGCAGCGGCGCGGGTCCCGGGTGGCGGCGGGCGTCGACGTGGACACCGAAGTTGCCGCCGCGGCCGTCATGCCGGTGCTGCTGGGAGAACCGCGACTTCTCGTTGTCGTCCTTCGCATGCGCGGCCGTGGAGCCGAGGAACATCATTCCGAAAGCCAGCACCGCGAAACCCGTCTTGAGCGCCATTGTCGTCCTCCTCCGTCGTCCTGCTTGAACCTTCTGACGGGGCCCCCCGCGGAACATTCAATGCCCGATACCGGCCGCATTTTCAGAGGGAGGGGCCGGTGTGGGTGCGATACACCCCGAGACACTATGTTCCACCGCAAGGGCCCCACCCTCCGGGAGCTGGCCGCGCAGGCCCTCACGTCCGTCGAGCACGGCTACGACCTGCTCGCGCCCAAGTTCGAGTACACGCCCTTTCGCACGCCAGACGCGGTGCTCGAGGCCGCCATTGCCCAACTGGGCGCGCCAGGCAGCGTAGGCAGCGCGCTGGACGTGTGCTGCGGCACCGGCGCGGCCATGCGCTTCTTGCGTCCGCTCGCGCGGGAGCGCGTGGTGGGCTTCGACCTCAGCCAGGGCATGCTCGACGAGGCGCGCCAGCAGCTCGCGCAGGCGCCGGGCACCGCGGCGCTGGAGTTCATCCAGGGCGACGCACTGGCGCTCCCCTTCGACGGCGCGTTCGACGTCGTCACCAGCTTCGGCGCCTTCGGTCACATCCTCGAAGAGGACGAGCCAAAGCTCGTGAAAGGCATCGCCCGCGCGCTGCGCCCCGGGGGCCGCTTCCTCTTCGTCACCGCGCACCCGCCGTCGAAGCTCCGCCCGGGCTACTGGATGGCCAAGGGCTTCAACGCCGCCATGCGCGCCCGCAACGCGCTGTGGAAGCCACCCTTCGTCATGTACTACCTGACGTTCCTGGTGCCCCGGGCCCGCGCGCTGCTCGAAGCGGAAGGCTTCACCGTCGAGGTGCGCGATGGCCTGATGCCGGAGCCCTTCTCCGTGCTGAGCACCGTCATCGCCACCAGGCGCTGAGCCCGGCTCAGGGCGCGGCGTAGTCCACGGCTGTCACCGTGTACTCCACGGGGCCGCGGGGGCGCTCCACCACCACGGACTCGCCCACTTCCTTGCCCAGCAGGGCCCGGGCCAGTGGCGACTCCACGCTCAGCCGCCCCGCCTTCACGTCGGACTCGTCCGGCCCGACGATGCGGTAGCGCACCGGGGCACCGTCCTCGTCCTCCAGCTCCACCCAGGCGCCGAAGAAGACGCGGCCGGCCTGCGAGGCGTCGGGCTCCACCACCCGCACGTCCTCCAGCACCGCCGCCAGCTCCTGTACGCGCCGCTCGCGCTCCTTGCGGCGCACGCCCGCCTCCAGCTCCGTGAACTCACCCGCCCTGGGGTCCGGCCCCTGCGCCGCCGCCAGTTCCTCCTGGAGCGCCCGGTAGCCCTCCGGGGTGATGTAGCGCTTCTCCCCGGAGGACGCGCGTGGGCGGACGGGCATCACGCTGTCATCGCCCGAGTCCTCCTTCGTAAATGCCTTCGACATGCCGGTCCTCTGTCGCCAAGCGGGCACGGCGGCGGGTTCGCGCGCGCGTTCGCGGAATCGGCCGTTAAGCTGCGCCCCCTTCCACAACCTCGCAAGGGTGAAGCCATGACAGGACAGACGCAGCTCATCGGCAAGCAGGGCCAGGCACTGGCGGGCTATCTGAGTGAAGCCCCGAAGGGTGACGCGCCCGGAGCGGTGGTGCTCATCCACGAGTACTGGGGCCTCAACGGGCACACGCGCGACGTGGCGGACCGGCTGGCGCGAGAAGGCTTCACCGTCTTCGCGGTGGACCTCTACGAAGGCCGCGTGACGAAGGACGCCAACGAGGCCAACGCGATGCTGAAGGCAATGGCTTGGGACAAGGCCACGGCGGACCTGCACGCCGCGGTGGAGGCGCTGCGCGCGCGAAAGCCCGGCACCAAGGTGGCCATCATGGGCTTCTGCATGGGCGGCGCGCTGACGCTGCTGGCCGCCGCGAATGAGCCGGGGCTCGACGCCGCCGTGCCCTTCTACGGCATCCCCCCGGAGGAGGCCGCGGACGTGTCACGCATCCGCGCGCCGGTGCTCGGGCACTACGCGAACAATGACGAATGGTGCTCGCCGGAGCGAGTGGACGCGCTGGAGAAGAAGCTGAAGGGCGGCGGCATCCCCGTGGAGATTCACCGCTACGACGCACAGCACGCCTTCTTCAATGACACGCGTCCGGAGGTCTACTCACCGGACAACGCCGCGAAGGCGTGGCAGCGCACCGTGGACTTCCTCCACGCGAAGCTCGGCTGAGCTTCGCGCGGAAGAGAGAACGGACTCAGTTGCTGGTGTCAGGCGCCGCGGCGGGAGCCTCCGTCGCCGGCGTCTCCGGCACGGCGGGAGCCTCGGGCGTCGCGGGAGCAGCAGGGGCCTCGGGCGCGGCGGCCTCCGCCGCCTCGGGCGCGGCGGCATCCGTCGCGGGCACCACCTGCAGGCGGTAGCTCCGAACGCCCCTGGGCAGCACCACCTCCACCAGCGGGTTCTCCTTCAGCAGCGCCGGCGTCACGTCGAAGGACACCCGGCCGTCCTCGTCCGTGACGTAGGACTCGCGCGAACGGGAGTCCTCACCCCAGAGCACCTTGGCGCCCTTCACGGGCTGGTTGGTGTCCGAGTCGAGGACGATGAGGTCCACCAGGGTGCCGGCCGCCACCGAGGAGCCCGCGGGCTGGACGACGTCGCGATAGAACGGACGCTGCACGACGCAGGCGGCCAGCAGGGAGGAAGAGGCAAGGGCGAGGGTCAGCAGTTTGCGGCGAAAGCTCATGGAAAATTCCGTACGGGCAGAGATGGAGGTGCTGCCGGGCGCGGCAGCATAGCCGGAGGCCACCGTCCGCCAAGTCCGGCGCGCATCTTCGGGCCCCTCGACTCGGGTATCCAGGGACTCCGCGAGTATTCCGGAGGGAGAATTCCAGGGCCCGGCAGGTGGCCCGCCCCCCGATGCGGCCAGCGGCCCTTCCGCACACCCGCTGGCGTCACAAACTCATGGCCATCAGGCACACGTTGATTTGCCCCCGAGGGAGGTAGCCAGACATGCCCGAGCGCATCCTGACGCAAGACCCGGAGAAGGCCCTCGCCGGTCCCAAGCCGCGCTACGAATACATCCGCCGGGAGATTCCCGCGGACCTGACCTTCAAGCCAGACACCATCAATCCGGTCCACAACCGGTTCATCGTGAGCACGCTGGTGATGGCGTTCATCAGCCTGGCCCTGTTCTTCCTGCCCATGTTCAACGGGCTCCTGGCCGGCACCTTCGGCGGCTTCCACGCGCGAAGGCTGCCGCGCGCGCTCGGCGCGGCCGTCCTCTCCGCCGTCGCGGTGCCCGCCGCCCTCGCCTTCTTCCTCTTCATCGGCTCGGCGACCCAGGGCCACATCTTCTATGGCCTGGGCTTCTGGGGGTACACGGCGCTCTACGTCATCGGCCTCTTCATCGGCGCCGTGACGGGGGCCATCAGCCACCCGTTCTGGACGAGCTACAAAATCGGCGAGCCCGCCTCTGTCAGCGCACCTCGAACCCGAGTGCCAGACGCCGCTCCGCCGAGCCAGCCAACCACGTAGACGGCGACAGGGCTTCCCAGTGGGGCGTGGGCGATATCGCCCCCTCCCACCGGACCTGCGCGCGGGGCGTGAGGAGCACGCCGAAGGGCCCCGCGCGCCCCAGCCACACCTCCAACTGGAGCGCCGCGCCCGCCTCGTGGGTGAAGTGTGTGTCCCCCACCCTCCAGGTGGGCGCGTAGGCCGCCTCCAGCCGCACCGCGTTGGCACCCGAGCCGAACAGCCCCATCCGATGCGCCAGTGACAGGCGCGGCCCCGCGGCCGGCGTCAGCACATCCCGGTTCCAGTGCACCGCGGCCAGGCCGCCCACGCCCACCGTGGTGAAGCGCGAGAAGCGCGCGTCCTCGTCCAGCACCATCAACGCCTCCGCCTGCACCGACGCGCGATAGCGCAGCAGGCGCGCGTCGCTCGACGCCACGCGGGCCTCGGCACCCCAGCCGAGCGAATCCCAGAAGGAGTCACGGAACTGGGGAAGCTCGCGCAGCAGCGTGCGGTAGCCCAACAGCGTCAGGTCCGAGGCCACCACCTTGGGCAGCCCCCAGCGCGGCAGGAGAAACAGCTCGCCATCGAGCACCCGCAGCTCACTGCTCGGCTGGAAGCCGTGGAGCCGCGCATCGCCCAGCGCCTCGGCCATGCCCGCGGTGCGTAGCCCCACCAGGGGCCGGGCCGCGGCCCCTTCAGGAAAGTCCACGCCCAGGGCCACCATCACGCGCCCCGCTCCGGACTCCCGCAGCGCCCCTTCCGCCCAGGCCGTCTCCGCCGCCACCTTGCGGCGCCGGTCCTCGTGCAGGAAGGCCACCGGGTCCACGGTCGCCAGCAAGCCGTCATTGAGCGCGCCCTGCACGTCGGTGGCACGGTGGAAGGTGGCCTCGGTTCGCTCGGCCCACACCAGCGTCCGCAGCTCCTCGGGCGTGGGTGGACGGCGCTCCGCGGAGGCCAGCGCGTCCTTCAGCAGGGTGGCGCGGTCCAACACCGCGAGCCTCCGCTGGAGCGCGTCCTCGGTCTCGAAGACGCGCTGACGCTCGGCCGTGCCGGCCCTTGCCGAGCCCGCAACCGACACCTTCATCGCGAGCATCCGCTCGCGCTCGATTCGCAGGCGCTCGCCGTCGGCACGGTCCACCGCGGCGCGCTCCACCCGCACCGCGTGCGCCACGTAGGCATGCAGGTGCGCGCGGACCGTGTCGCGGGACGCCGTCTTCGCCGAGTGCATCAGCGCGGCCACCACCCCGGGCAGTTCGTCATAGGCCGGGGCGCGGACCTGTGGCTCCGGCGACGCCAACCGGGCATGCACGCCCCGGAGACGCGCGAGCTCATCTGCGCCGACATGTCCGGCCAGCGCGTCCAGTGCCTCCTGCTGTGCCGCGTGCGCGCGCACCGCGCGGTCCCCGGTGGACTCGAACGCGTCCGGGATGTGCTCCAGGAGGGAGGACGTCTCGCCCCCTGGCTCCTCCACCTGCACCCGGGCCAGGGTGTCCAGCGTGGCGGTGGGCAGGACCCAAAGCGCGCCGGGAGGACGCAGCTGCCGCCCCCCCTCCAGCGCGCCGTTGAGCAGGAAAACGAGCGCGCTCGCGCAGTTGTCCGTGAAGAAGTAGTAGCCCATGTACCCGCGGCGCTCGAGCTCCCACACCCGCTCCAGCATCCGCGCTTCCTCGCCGGGATTCAGGCGCAGGCGGAAGCGGCGGATGGAGCGCTGCTCCAGCTCCAGCGCCTCGTGGGACAGGTCGCCCATCGTCCCCGTGAGGAAGACGGTGTCGTAGGCCCCCGTCATTCCCTTCACCACGTAGCCCAGGCCCTTGGACTCCATCCCTGTCAGCGCGACCAGTTGCACCACCCGTTCGAAGGTGGGCCCCCGTGGCACCTCGCCCTCGTGCCACACCGGGCGCAGCAGCAGGTGTCCGAAGAGGGACTCCGGCTGACGGCCCGTGGAGGCCACCAGCAGCACCTCGAAGTGCGACAGGGACTCCAGCTCCGCCCAGGCTTCGAAGGCGGGGCAGTCACCGCGCGGCGGCAGCGTGCCCAGGCCCGACGCTTCCAACTGCTCCGTCAGCGCCCGGGCCTTGGAGAACTCCTGGCAGCGGACGTGGTCATCCACCGGCAGCGCGTCCGCGCGCAGGGACTCCACGGGCACCAGCAGCTCCTCGGCGAACGTCACCCAATCCAATGAGGCGCTGCGCTGACCCATGGCGCGGCTGAAGGCTCCGGCGTAGCGAAGGCGGACCTCCTCCTTCCACACCAGGGGCCGTTCGAAGGGCTTCATCCAACCCGACAGCCGGCGCCAGGCCGGGGTGCCGCTCCAGCCTTTCGCGTCATCCCAGCGCTGCATCACCGCGTGCACCACCGCGCGCCGGCGCCACAACCGCTCCACCTCCGCGTCCGTCAGTCGAGACAGACGCAGCGTGGCCCGGCGTTCCTCCGATGGGGCGTACTGGTAGAGGTGGAACCGCGCGCGGCCCTCCGTCCAGTCGGGGCGCTCGGGGGAGCCATCGCCCAGGCCCAGCGGCGCGGCCTCCGGGTGCAGCACCAATTCCAGGGGACCACCGGGCGGACGCCGCATCGCCGGGGGCAGCGCCTCCAGCCCCGCCTCCACCTCCGTCACCAGGTCCGCGTCGGCCGCCGCGGCGCCCCGCAGGACCACGCCCGCCTGTTCGAGCGCGTGGACGCGCGCGGACAGGGCATCGTCGGCGTGCACCGGCAGCGCGAAGACGAGCGCGAGCAGCCGCAGCCAGCGCATCAGTGCGCCACCGTCGCGGTGCCCTCCTGAGGCGGTGCCGCGAGGAACGCGCGGCGATCTTCCTCCAGCCGCGGCTCGGCCCGCGCCAGCTCTCCCACCCGCTCCAGCCACGCGAGCGCGCGGTCCGGCGTGAGGGTGTTCGCCTCGGCCATCTCGAGCAGCTCCTTCCGGTTCGCGCGCAGCACGCGCCCGAAGAGGCCCAGGTGCTCACGCCGGATGCGCGCCGCCGCCGCCAGGTCCTCCACCGTCGGCCCCGCGCCCAGGGCGAGGTCCTCACGCAGCTGGTGCGTGCGCGCCCGCAGGTACACCTGGGCCGCGCGGCCCGCCTCTTTCGGAGACACCCCTCGGCGCCGCTCAGCCGCGGCATACGCCTGCCAGATGATGATGCCGAGCCCCACCACCAGCGCGGCCACCGTCACCGAGGACGCCACGTCGTTGTTGTTGGACTGGCTGCTGTTGTTGCTGCGAGAGCGCGACGCCTCACCGTCCGCCTTCTCCGTTCCCGAGGAGCCCTCGCTCGTGCCGCCTTCCTCGGAGCTTCGAGAGGCGAGCTCCGTGGACTCATTGTCGCTCGACTTGGAGTGGCTCGTGCCCTCTTCACCCGAGCCACTCGACTCCGACTGGCTGGAGCCCTCTCCACTGGAACCGCTCGACTCGGAGTGGCTCGTGCCCTCTTCACCCGAGCCGCTCGACTCCGACTGGCTGGAGCCCTCTCCACTGGAACCGCTCGACTCCGACTTGCTGGAGTCGCCCGAGCCCTCCGACGACGCACCTGAGTCCGACTGGCTCGATTCACCCGAGCCTTCCGACGAAGCGGCGGAGTCGGACCCCTCGGATGAAGCGGCGGAGTCAGAGCCCTCGGACGAAGCGGCGGAGTCGGAGCCCTCTGAAGCGCTCATGCCGCCTCCGGGCCCCAACGCCGCGGGCGCCCTGCATCCGGAGACCGTCATCACCACTGCCATGCACAACGCGCGCTTCACGGACTTCTTCGTCTTCATCGAACGCATTTCCAGGTGTCCATCCGTTCTTCACGTGGGCCGGCCGTCGCACGGTGGTACAACCGATTGGCAGCCTAGCCAGCAGCGTGCCGAGCGGAAGGATGTTGCGATTTCGCGCCCTTGCGCACGACACCATGCGGCATGCCGCGAAGCCCACGAACCGAAGGTGCGTTACGCGCTACGCGCTCGGTGAGCACCTTTCCCAGGAACGGCCACGGAGTAAGCCATGACCCTGGGACTCGCGATTCTTGGACTCTTCACGGCGCTGCTATCCATGGCGGCCATCTTCCCCGTCCAGGAGCCAAAGTGGTTCGGCTTTGGCGTCATGGCGGCCGCCCTCTGCGCCCTGGGTGGTGCTTTCAGTCCACCCCACCTGCGCACGGCCATGCCCTGGGGCGTGGGCACGGCGCTCGCCATCTGGGCCCTGGTGGGCCTGGGCACGGGCGCCATCAGCGCCTGGCTGGGCTGGGCTGCACTGGCCCTGGGCATGGCCTACCTGGGCCTGGGCATGCTTCATTTCCTGGGCAGGGTGGTGCCCCCCGGGCGCCTGCCTCGCTTCCTGCATGTCCCATGAGGTCTGGTGGGCCCACAAAGGCAGCCATCCTCGTGGGTTGGAGTGCGGGCGCCAGGCGTGTGGGAAAGGAGCAGCGCACCGGGTACCCGAAACCGAGCGCCCGGCGCGCGCTCACAGTTCACCGCGGCGGCCCTCCCCCCGGGGGCCGACATGAGAGTGTTCCGCCACTGCCCCGTGTCCGGCTATTGGGGAAATCCCTGGGTCATTAAAAACCCAGAACCTTTGAAAGCCAAGAAGTCCCCGTAGGGACAATTCTGAACGTTCAAGACGGGCGTGAAGAAAGGGCAAGGACTGGGCGCAAACCCTGACGGGCGTATACTTCCAAAACCGTGATTCGTTTGAATTCCGAGGAGCAAGGCCTGCTGACGGACCTTGAGGCAATGCTCGTGGAGGCCGAGCCCGGGACAGAATCCCTGCCCCCGGTGCTCGGCGCTTTACGAGAGGCTTTACGGGCCGAGCGCGCCGTCGCCTATGGCGTGGACGTGGGCCCCGAGCGCTACCACGCGAGCTACGCCCATTGCGCGGGCTTCCCACTCCCCGCCGCGACAGTGCACGCGGCCATCGAGAACCAGGTGTCTTCCTGGGGAGAACCTTGGGGTTGGTTCAATCCCGCCCGGCCCGAGCCTGCCCAGCGCAACCGCGCGCTGCATTTCCGCTCGCTGACGGAAACCGAGACGGCCCGCCAGCTGCCGCTGCATGACTTGTCAGCCAGCGAGGTGGGGCGCCGGCTGGGCATGAGCGAGGAATCGCTGGAGAGCACCCGGGAGCGCATCAGCGCCCGCTCCGCGGCGATATTCCGGCAGCTCGGCGTGGAGAACATGCAATGGCTGCGCACGCTCGTCTGTGATGGGCCGGTGCTCCTGGGCTGGGTGGGCCTGGCCCGCGCCGAGCCCTTCACCGAGCGCGAGCAGCGCCTGCTCCAGGCCCTGACGCCCGCGCTCCAGCGGCGGCTGACCATGGAGACGCGGCTGCGCGAGTCGGGCCTGATGTCCACGGCGCTGCAGGTCGCCATGGAGGCGCTGGGGCGCGCCGCCTGGATTGTCAGCTCCAGTGGCCGCGTGGTGCACGCCAACAATGCCGGCCGAGCGCGGCTGGAACGGCATGACCCGGAGCTGATGGAGTCCCTGCGCCGCGGCGCCCAGGGCATTCCCTGCTCCGGCCCGCTGACCATGACGCCGCTGCTCACCACCGGCCTGCCACCGCACTACCTGGCCATCGACACCGGCACCGCGTCCAGCGCCGCCGCGCGCGTGCAGGCGCTGTCCGCGCGCTGGTCGCTCACCGCGCGCGAGTCCGAGGTGCTGACGCACATCATCCAGGGCGAGACGAACAAGTCCATCGCCGGCCGGCTGGGCTGCGCCGAGCGCACGGTGGAAGTCCACGTCACGCATCTGCTGAGCAAGGCACAGGTGGAGAGCCGCTCGGCGCTCATCGCCCGCTTCTTCCAGAGTTCATGAACAAGACGTCATCCATCCAGGCCGCGCGCGCGCGGGCCGCCGAGGCCGCGGCGGAGGCGCCGCGTTCCGTCCCGGCGGAGGACCATGTCTGGCGCCGGCGGCTCGTCATTGGGGACCCGCAGGCCGACCTGGACCAGTTCCTGGCCATCCTGGCGCACCACGGACTGTTGACCGGCGAGGGTTGGCTTCGCTCCGACGTGCAGCTCATCTCGGTGGGCGACCACTTCGACTGGGGCAAGCCCGCCGAGCGTGAGTCCGCCGCCGCCAGTGGTCTGGCGCTGGTGGCGTGGCTGGCCGCCCACCCGGCGACCCAGGCGGTGATGCTGCTGGGCAACCATGACCTGGCGCGCGTGGGTGAGCTGGCCGGCTTCACGGATGCGCGCTTCGCCGAGGCCCAGGCCGAAGCGGACCGCATCTACCAGGGAGGCACTCCGGACGAAGCGGCGGAGCAGGCGTTCCTCGCGCGCTGGCCCGAAGTTCCCTCCGCGGAGTTGGTGGCCCGCGATTGCGGCAACTTCCGCGAAGCGCAGCGCACCTGGGTGGAACACCTGCTGCGGGTAAAGCGCTTCCGCGTGGCCCATGCCGCGGCCCCTGACCTGCTGGTGCTGCACGCGGGCGTCACACAGGAGGACCTGGACGTGACGGGCCTGCCTCCCGCCCAGCGCGAGGACGCGAACCAGGTGGCGGCGGCGCTGAACGCGGCCCTGGATGCGGCGGTGGCGGGCTGGACCCGAGGTCCGCTCGTCATTCCGGGACTGCACCACCCAGGCGACGCGGCCCACGGCGAGGGCACGGGCATCTTCTACCAGCGCCCCAGCCTGCTGCCCGAGGACGCCGAGCGCGTGCGCGGCACGCCCCGGCGCCGCTTCGACCCGAGACGGCTGCCCACGGGCCTGACGCAGGTGGTGGGCCATACACGCGACAAGCGAAGCCGCGCGATGCTGGGGATGCCACCCGACGGCGCCCGCGACGGCGTGCTGCGGCATCTCATCACGGATGGAACGCGCGTGGACTACGCCCACGGCGCGCCGCCTCCACCAGCACCCGGCACCGCGATGCTGGTGCTCACCGACGGAGCCATGCGCGAGTGCCAGGCCCCGGACTACGAGCTGTTCGACCTGGACACGCGCTCGGCGGCTACCGCGCCGCGGCCTGAAGACCGCTGAGCTTCTTCTCCAGCCCGGCCACCGTGCGCGGCGACACCTGCGAGGCAGGCAGCGACTTCGCGAAGGTGATGGCCTCTTCCAGCGTCTTCACGGCGGACGCCGTGTCCTTCCGCGCCACGAGGATGTCCGCGCGGCCCGACAACACCGACAACCGCCGCGAGCCCTGGACGCGCGCCAGCGCACGGTCGCTGGCGGCGAGCGCGTCATCCAGCCGGCCGACGAGCCGGTACAACGTCGAAAGGCGCGCGGGCGGGTTGTAGTCCTGGGGCAGGTCCTTCTCGCTCTGCTCGAGCGCGGGAATCGCCCGGGCGGGCGTCTCCAGCTTCATCGCCGCGAGCATGCGGTGCGAGTCGAACACCGTCCGCGCCTGGGGATTGGGCGCCTTCGCGGCCTCGGCCTCCAGGAACGCCAGCCACTCCTCCGACAGGGCCTTCACGGCCGCCGTGTCCTTCGCCGCCTCGCGCGCCTGCACGCGCACCTCGTACAGGCCGGAGCGGTCATCCGCGGACATCTCGATGGCAGGGGGCGCCAGGGCCTCGGCCACCTTGGCCTCCAGGCCGCCGCGCAGCTCCGCCCCCGCCGCGTGGTCCTCCGGCAGCGACAGCACGCAGTACATGCCCAAGAGAGCGCCATTGGCCCAGGACAGCGAGCGGGGCGTCTTCGGGAGCTCCTCCAGCGCCTTGTGCGCGCACGCCTCGTGCTGCTTCGCGCCGTACATCGCCGTCAGCAGCGACTCCACCGCGCGGCCCCGGCGGGACCAGTCCGCGGGCGCCTCGGCCAGGGCCTCCACGAGCGTCTCCGCGGCTTCGGCCGAACGGCCCTCCGCATAGAGCGCGTCTCCGCGAGCCAGCAGGGCCTCGGCGCCGGTGACGCCGCCCTGGTACGCGCGCTCACCGTCCTCGAAGAGCTTCTCCAACTGCGCCACGGTGGCGCTGCCGGCGAAGCGCAGCAGGGCCTTCTCCTGGCGCGGGTCGATGACGTACAGCGTGGGCCAGAACTCCACCGGGTACTTCTCCTGGAACGCCGCGTTCGACGTCAGGTCGGTGTTCACCTCCAGCCACACGAAGCGGTCCGCGTGCCGGGCCAGCGACGCGTCGGACAGGACGTAGGCCTTCATCGACCGGCACGTGTGACACCAGGGCGCCCAGACGTCGACGAAGAGGGGGAGCCCCTTCGCCTGGGCCTCGGCGAGCGCGCGGGCGTAGTCATCCTCGATGAAGGGCAACGGGCCCTTGGCGTGAGACGCGGCGGCCACGGGGGCATTCGTATTCGCGGCGGTGCAGGCGACGAGCCCCGACAGGAGCAGGCAGGCGGCGAGAAGGCGCATGGGACCACCCTACCGCGCTCCACCCGCTCTGTCCCCGGCCGACACCCGGTGGGACAAGTACCTGGGCACGGGGCGTCCCGCGTGCTGTGGTGCGAGGACTTCTGGTGATGAGAGACCCGTACACCCTGCGCACCTGCCTCGCGTCCGCCCTGGACGCCCTGCCCGCTCCCGAGCGCTTCCCGGACGCCTCGGACGCCGAGCTCGCGCGCCGTCTGGCCGAACGCCTGCGCCGCGACCTGCTCCCCCGCCTGGGCTCCGCGGACTCCCCCCTGCTGCTGGTGGCCATCGCCGGTCCCAACAACGTGGGCAAGTCCACCCTCTTCAACTCGCTGGTGGGCGCGGCGCTGTCCCCCGCGAGGCCCGAGGGCGGGCTCACCAAGCAGTGCCTGGCGGCGGCCCACCCGGAGACGTGGACCGGGCCGCTGAAGGACTTCCTGACGCGGCGCTATGACATCGTGCCCGTGGCCTCCGGCGACGCGGCGCCCGTGGACCAGGCGGGGCCTCCGGGCCGGCTGTACCTGACGCTGTCGGACGCGGTGCCTCGCGGGCTGCTCGTCATGGACACGCCGGACTTCGACAGCGTGTACCGCGACAACCGCGAGCGCGCGGAGGCGTTGCTCGTCACCGTGGACGTGCTGGCGTTCGTGGTGAGCCGGCAGACGTACCAGAACGCCGCGCTGGTGGACTTCCTTCGCGCGGCCGTGGGGCATGGGCGGCCGTACCTGCTCGTCTACAACGAGGCCACGCGCGAGGAGGTGGCCCGCGGGCACCTGGACAAGCTCGCCGAGGACGTGGGCCACGCCGCGCTGGCGCGCTACCTGGCGCCGCACCAGCCCGACGTGGAGGCGGGACTGAAGCCCCTCGCCACGGAGCCCCTGGACGGGAAGCCCGCGCTGGGCGCGCTGCTGGGACAGGCCGAACACGCGCGCGAGCTGAAGGCCCGGGCGCTGGAAGCCTCGCTCGCGGATGCGCGCGCGGAGATGGAGGCCGTGTCGCGCGCGGCCTCGGAGGCGGCGCGGGAGCCCGACCGGCTCCGCAAGCGACTGCGCCACGAACTGGACGTGGTGGGGGCGCACGCGGCGCTGAAGGCCGTGCCCGCGGACGTGCTCATCGACGCCTTCCGCGACGAACTGGATGCGCGCAGTCAGTTCCACAAGTGGGTGCGCCTGCCCTTCCGGGGGCTGGCCACGGCGCTCACCTTCGTCACGCGCAAGGTGCGCGAGTCCTTCACCGCGCCCGAGGCCCCGGGCGCGGACACGCCGACCCACGCGGTGGACGAGTCACTGAAGGACGGGGTGCGGCGGCTGGTGGATGCCTTCGCTCCGGAAGTGGCCGCGTGGCGCGCAGACGCGCAGACGCGGACGAAGCTGGAGGAAACCTTCGGTCCGGTGACGCTGGCGAAGCTGGAGGAGCCGCTGGGCTTCGAGCCCCTGCACGCGCACGCGGCGGACCGGGCCACGCTGTATGCGTACTGCCGGGAGTTGGTCTCCGCGGAGCTTCAGGGCGACATGCGGGAGGAGATTCTCCAGACGCTGACGACGCTGGTGTACTCCGTGCCGTCAGGCGCGGCGGCGGCGGTGACGGTGGCCACGGGCGGCATGGGCCATGACGCGGTCGTCTGGGCGGGCACCTTGCTGTCCACGCCACTGATGGAGCGCTTCGTGGACCTGCTGGGCGCCCAGGTGCGGGCTCGTGTTACGAAGAAGTGGGCGGATGCCCACGGCGCGACCCTGTCGAGGGCCCTAGAGGCGCGGTACTTCTCCGACATCTTGAAGCAGCTCGACGGGCTGGCC
Source organism: Myxococcus sp. AB056 (assembly GCF_006547365.1). Taxonomy (NCBI): domain Bacteria; kingdom Pseudomonadati; phylum Myxococcota; class Myxococcia; order Myxococcales; family Myxococcaceae; genus Myxococcus; species Myxococcus sp. AB056. Next base: position 217,776 of record NZ_VHLB01000001.1, read on the forward strand.
AGCGACTGGAGCCAGACGGCGGCCCGCCTGGGCGAGGCCCGGGCAGGCTTGTCCTGACGGGCCCTGAGTCGCGAGTGTATCCAGCGGCGCTGACACCCTGCATCAGCCGGGGTTGAACCGGCGGACATCGGCGCACGATGACGCCTCGGCGAGGGAACGAGCCTCCTGGCCCGCTGTCACTCCGTCCGTGCGTGCCCGGCGGCAATGCGCCATGCTGTGGGTCTCATGAACGGCTCGGACCCAGCCGGACTGGGCTCCCCACCTCTCGTCCTGTCCTTCCGCCACCTGCTGACCGACGCCGTCAGCACGTTCCTGGACGAAGCATCCATGTCCTGCGAGCTGACGGCGGACGCCATCGGAGAGCTCATCGTCACCCTGTCGCGCTATCGCGAAGAGGGAGCCCCGCTGTTTCCCATGGCCTTCGTGGGAGACGACCTGGGACAGATGCTCGAATACCTGGGCGGGCATGACCCGATTGCCATCGGCATCGGTCCGCGCTCGCGCGCCACCATCCAGCGCGCGCTCAAGCAGTGCGCGCCGCTGGGCCAGGGGCGCTGGTGGGCGCTGTACCTCCTGCGCGTCCCGGAGGGCTTCGCCTACGGCGTCTTCCGGACGGACCCCTTCCCTCTGGCGGAGACGCCGCTGGAGCGGCTGCGCCGTGTCGAGGACAGGGGCGCGGGCGTCGTGGGTGTGCTTCAGCTCGCCGACAACATCCTGGAGTTGCGCTCGGGCGGAGGGCTGTGCCGGCACGTGTACCTGTCCGGCGCGAGGGTGGAGTCGGCCTCTCCTCCAGAGGTGATGGATGAGCTGGCGGACGTCGTCACGGCCGGCGTCACCACGCACAGCCGCGAGCGTGCGCGAGGGTTCTTCCGCCGCGTGCTCTTCGAGGTAATGCAGGGCTCCCACGGAGCGCTCGTGGCGGTGCTGCCCCGGGAGCGCGCGGGCTCCACGCTGTTCGTGGACGGCATCATCCTGCCCCGTCCGCTGGACATCGTGGCGTTGCTGGAGCGCTACCACGCGGACCCCACCGACAGCGCGGGCACCGCGGTGCGCGCCGCCGCGCAGTTGCTGCGGGGAATGATGGCCACCGATGGCATCACCGTGCTCCGCGCGGATGGCTGCATCGTGGGCTACAACATCTTCGTGCGACATCCCGAGACACTGGCCAGCCAGCCGTCTGTGGTTGGCGGCGCTCGGCGGCGGACCTTCGAGGTGCTGTGCGCGGCCCTGGGCACGGAGCTCACCGCCGCGTTCATCCGCTCCCAGGATGGGGACGTGAGCTGCAAGCGGGTCTGAGTCAGAGCGACCTGCATTTCAAACTATTCCGAGTAGCAACGGCCCACTGAATCTCCGCCGTTGAGCGACCTCCGGAGGACCTGCGACGTCGTAGCGGAAAGCCGCACGTTGCCGGAATTGCGGTTGTGGGAGATATCCCGCATTGTTGCGGGGCTTTGAAATCGCCCGTGTCCCGCATCGCGCGTACCGCGCTCACTGTCCTGGCGGTGTGCCTCGCGGCCTCGACCGCCTGGGGCCAGAAGCTGCCCGATGTCGTCATCCAAGGGCCTCCCATTGCCCCCGCACTCGCTGGTGATGGGCAAGGACTGTGCGTGGCGTCCAATGTGTGGACGCGCCCCTTGAATGAGTTTCCGCAGTCGCGCGGAACGTACATCGACGGTATCAACGGGTTCCTCGAGGAACCCGCCAGCAGGCAGAGCCGTGTCACAACGGTGCTGCGTACGCCCTTCGACCTGTCCAACAACCTCAATGACGGACGCACGCTGAGCTACGGCGACTTCGTCAATCAGGTTACGGCACCCGGGTGTTCGATTGGCGGATGCACCTTCAACGTCATCGAGGACGACGACGCCTTCACCCCGTTCGCGTCGCGATTTCGCGGTTACCTGAACGTCACCGCGGATCTAGCGGGTCAGCCGCTTCACTTCGGCTACTACGTGGACGATGGCATCAGCCTCGTCATCTACGACCGCAGCCAAGCCTACCAAGTCATCAACCGGCCACCGGTGCTCGGATTCGCGACGTGGCGAACCACCAACAGCGTTACGTTCAATGCGCCGGGGTTGTACGCCGTCGAAATGCTCTACTCGCAGGTCGGCGAGCACGCAGCCCTCGAGATGTCGATGCACACGGGCGCCTTCACTGACTTCGAGCGTGCCGCGAACCAGCCGCCCGTCATCAACCTCTTCAGCTCCGGCTTCCAGCTCCTCCGTCCCGCACAGTTCTTCCAGACGGAGAACGGCATCCTCTCCTTCGCAGGCCAGCCCGACCGCTGCGAGCAGTGCAACCGCGGCAACGCGAACTCGCCCGGCAACGGAGGCTGCGGCTCCTTCTTCCACTGCAACGCAGCGGCCCTCTGCGCGCCCTGCGACTCCTCGCTCTTCTGCGGCGAGTACTGCTCCCCCTGCGGCGAGTCCGCGCCCCACTGCGCCAACGTCAACGGCCGCACCCAGTGCGTGCAGTGCACCGAGGACGGCCAGTGCCCGAACGGCCGCTGCGACCTCGAAACCAACCAGTGCACCGGCTGCAACGAAGACAGTGACTGCGCCACGGGCGCCTGTGACACCGAAACATTCACATGTGTCGAGTGCAAGAACGACAGCCAGTGCACCAACGGCGAGGTCTGCGCCACCGACATCAACGAGTGCCGCGAGTGCACGCAAGACTCCCACTGCCCTCAAGGCGAGTCCTGCACCGACAACGTGTGCTCGCCCTGCGCCACCAATGATTCGTGCGCTGGCAACTCCTGCAACTGCTGCCCCAACGGCACCCAGTGCTTGGCGCTGACGCCCGGTGCCACGCCGACCTGTGTGGAGTGCACCACCAGCAGCCAGTGCGCCGAAGGACAGCAGTGCGACACCGCCAACGGCCGCTGCGTGGACAGCGTGCCTTCGTGCAACACGGCCGACAGCTGCGGCCCTGGCTGCGTGAAGTGCCCCGGCGAGCGCCCCTACTGCCTCGACGGCGAAGTCTGCGTCCAGTGCCGCAACGACTTGGAGTGCGGCGACGGCCAGTTCTGCCTCAGTGGCGAATGCGCGTCCTGCACCACGGACAAGCACTGCGGCCCCCGCTGTGGCGCCTGCGGTGGTGACACCCCCTTCTGCCTCTCCAACGGCACCACGCAGGGCAGCACCTGCGTGGGCTGCACGGATGACGGAGACTGCGGGAGCGGCGTGTGCAATCCCACCACGCGCACGTGTGAGAACTCGGGCGCGTGCGCGGTGACGTGCGAGCCGGGAACGGTCTGTGACGGGACCTCCTGCGTGGAGTGCTTCGCGGATGCCCACTGCCCCTGCGGCGGCACCTGCGACACCGCGACCAACACCTGCTCCACCGCCTGCTCCGACAGCGGAGACTGCCTGGGCGTGGAGCACTGCTCCGCGAAGACGATGGAGTGCGAGCGCGGCCGCCGCAAGCCTGGCACCGAGCCCCAAGGCGGCGCCTTCTGCTGCGGCACCACCGCAGACGCCACGCCCGCTGGAAGCACCACCTTCCTGCTACTGCTCGCCGCGGGTCTCACGTTCCTCCGCCCCCGGCGCCCTGCTCGATGAAGCCCTCGCACCTGTTCCTCATCGTGGCGCTGGGGTTGTCCACCGCCGCCACTGCGCAGCCAGACGCACGCTTCAACATTCAGCTCTTCCGTCCGTCCGGCGCGCCCCAGGACCTGGTCGTGGTGCAGCAGTCGCGTCCGCTGTCACACCTGTCCATCTCGGCCGGGCCGTACCTCAGCTACTCGCTCAACCCCCTGTCCCTGATTCCCGAGGGCGGAGACCTGAGCAAGATCAACCTGGTCGGCAACCGCCTTCAACTCGACGTCATGGCCACCATTGGCCTCTTCGACTGGGCCGAGGTCGGCGTGGACATGCCGCTCATCCTCGCCCAGGGCGGCGCCAACCTGGAGGTCATCGGCACCGAGGGGAGCGTGGAGAGCTTCGTGCTCGGTGACCTCCGGCTCACCGGCAAGGTGGCCATCCCGGGCCTGCGCCGGCCCGCCGAGGGCAAGGGCTGGGGCGGCGCGGTGACGCTCAACGTGAGCTTCCCCACCGGCGCCCAGGACGCCTTCGCCGGAGACGGCGAGCTGACCTGGGCCCCGGGCCTGGTGCTGGACTACCGCTTCGAGAACGGCATCCTCCTGGCGCTCAACGGCGGCTTCTGGAAGCGCCCGGACCGCGTCTTCAGCGGCGTGTCCGTGGGCGACATGATGCCTTTCGGCGTCGGCGCGGAGGTCCCCATCCTTCGCGGCAGCGGTGTCACCGCGGTGGGCATGGTGCACGGCGCGGTGGGATTGCAGAAGCAGCCAAATGAGCCCCGACAGGTCCCCGCGGAGGCGCTCTTCGGCCTGCGCTGGTACAGCTCCACCGGCCTCACCTTCACGTTCGGCGGCGGCATGGGCTGCGGCTGCTCCATCGCCTCGCCTTCGCTGAGCTTCTTCACGTCCATCCTGTGGATTCCGGCGAAGACGCGCGAGTGGGAGGCCCTGGAGCGCTTCAAGGAGCCGCCCGAGCCCCCGCCGCCGCCCATCGACCCGGATGGTGACGGCGTGATTGGCGAGTCGGATGCGTGCCCCGACGTGGCCGGCCCCGTGGCCAACATGGGCTGCCCGGACACGGACAAGGACGGCGACGGCGTGGTCGACCGGCTTGACCGGTGCCCGGACCAGCCCGCTGGCAGCCGCGGCAAGGACGGGTGCCCGCTGGCCCGCCGCGAGGGCAACCGGATTGTCATCCTGGAGCAGCTCAACTTCGCCACCGACCAGGACATCATCCTCTCCGAGTCCTTCCCCATCCTAGAGGAGGTCGCGCGGGTGATGAACGAGAACACCGAGGCCGACCGGGTGCACATCGAGGGTCACACCGACTCTCGCGCCAGCGATGCGTACAACCTGGACCTATCGCGCCGCCGCGCGGCCAGCGTCATGCGCTTCCTGGTGGAGAGCGGCGTGGCGGCGGAGCGGCTGTGCTCGCAGGGCTTTGGCCGCTCGCGGCCGCTGGCGGACAACGCGACGGAAGAAGGCATGGCGCTCAACCGCCGCGTCGACTTCACCATCCAGCCGCCGAGCGACGGACCGCGTCCGCCCTGCCCGGAGGACGCGGAGGACAAGAAGCGCAAGCGCCCCACCAAGAAAGCGCCTGCCACGCCCAAGGCGAAGTCGAAGGCTCCCGCGGCGCCGAAGCCGTAGACGCGGGGAAGACTCGCTAGGGGACGACGAACTCCGCCGCCGACCGGCGCCGACCGGCGACCACGGACACCACCGCGCGCCCGGACCCCACCGCCGTCACGCGGCCTTCGGGTGACACCGACACCACGGCGGAGTCCGAGGTGAAGAACTCCAGCGGCACCGTGTCCAACACGACGCCGCTGCGATTGAAGGCGCGCGCCTGGAGCTGCACGGACTGCCCCCTCCGCTGGAAGGCGTGGTGCGTGAGGTTGAGGCCCAGCCGCGCGAAGTCCGCCGGCACCACCTGCACCGCGATGTGCCGGCTGAGGTGCCCCAGTGTCGCGCTCAGGGTCGCCTTGCCCGGGCGCACGGCCACCAACTGCCCATCCTCCACCCGCGCCACCGTCTCATCCGAGGAGCGGAACGTGGGCATGGCGTCCTGCAACGAAGAGCCCTGCTCGTTCCTCGCCACCACGCGCAGCTTGATGACGCGCCCCACCTCGAGGAAGTCCGCACCTGGGGCACGCACGTCCAGCGAGTTGAGGATGGTCAGCTCCAGCGGCAACGCCGCGCGGACCTTGCCACCCGTCGCCCCGATGGTCGTCTTCCCCGACTTGCGCACCGTCAGCAAGCCCTCCTGGACCTGCGCCACGTCCGGCGCGGAGCTGGTCCACCGCAGCTTCGGGTTGGACATGGGCTGGCCCTCCGCGTCGAAGACCTCGTACGCCAGCTTCACGGTCTGCCCAGGTGTGCGGAGGTACTTCGTCTCCAGCGGCTCCAGCTTCATGGTGGTGGGCGTGGGCCCGCAGGCGCTCAGCAGCCCGATGACGGCGACAAGGGGGAGGCAAATAGGAATGCGCGGCGTCTTCACGGCGTCACGACGGCGGAGATGGGTGGGAAGCCCCCATTGTAGCCCCACCCCATCAGCGGCGTACGAAAAGGGGCCTTCGAGGTTCAGGGCCGCACGCCTGCTCCCACCCGCCTCACGCCCCGGCATGCCATTGCAGCGCGGGAATGCGTCCACGAGGCCGGGGTCCGGGCGCCAGCGAGAGGGGCGGCACGTAGAGGCCCAGCCGCTCCCGCCGCCACCAGATGCCCGTGCGCCGCCGCTCGGCCACGTCCGTCATCCGGTAGTCGTACAGCACCGCTCGCACCATCCGGGGCGGCCGGTCCGGGAAGGGGCTGCCCGCCAGCAGGCCCAGGACGTCCGGCGAGCCCTCCAGCAGCCGGGCCAGGAACGCGACGAACCAGCCAGGGGGCGAGCCGAGCGCGGCGAACCACATCTGCCAGTCCAGCCGCGGCTGGTGGGGAGCCACCTGCCGGGGAGGCCGGGCCGGGTCCCCCACCTTGTAGCGGAAGGAGTATTCCTTCCACTCCACACCGTCGTCGGAGCCCTCCACGACGATTTCCGGCCGCTGCACCGTCATCACGCTGAAGAGGCCGTAGGGATTCACCGAACGCAGGGGCCGCGCCCGGGACTCCAGCCACGTCAGCATCGCGCCGACGCGCTCGGGCCGGTACCGCTGCCACCCTTCGAACCGGCGAAGCACCTCCGACGCCCCCAGCACCAGCAGCGGCGACACCACCAGCGCGGACACGCCGGTACGCCACCAGGGCCGTGGCTGAGCGGGAGGCCCGTCCTTCAAAGGAAGCACCCGCCGCAGCGCCGCGTCATCCAGGAGCCACACGCCCAGCACCCAGGCTTGGACGTTGAAGAAGCCGTAGTTCCCCGTGGCGGCGATGGCGGCCTGCAAGCCGCTCAGACTCCAGAAGGCGAACTGCCGTAAGCGGCGGGGCCCGAAGGCCAGGAAGGGCACCACCGTCTCGAGCCAGAGCACCGCCCCGGTCGAGGCCCGCTGGAGCCGACGCGGCAGATGATGCGCGTACCAACCACCCCGCGTGGGCAGCGGCGCTGTCTCGTAATAGTGCTCGCACGCGCTCAGCTCGCGCCAGGTCTGGTCCCCTGACTGGAGCTTGCTGAGCCCCGAGCCGAAGTAGAGCCGGAACACGAGCAGCCGGAAGAGGAACACATCCAGCGCGGAGGGCTCGTCACGGCCCAGGCCCGGCCGCAGTCCTCCGGGCGCGGTGAGCGCCGCCAGCAGCCCCATCTCCAGCAGCAGCACGTCCCACTGGAAGGAGAGGAACTCACGCCCCACCGCCACGTAGGAGAGGTACAGCGCCCACAGCCACGACACGCTGAAGCGAGGCGCCACGTTGAAGAGCAACGCCAGGGACAGAACCTGGCCCTTCCAGCACCCACGCACCAACGCGGCGTCGGAAGCGACCAACCAGAACAGCGACGGAATGCGCCGCCACCTCGCGAGCGCCGAAGCCTCCTCGCGACGCTCCGCGGCCAGGCGCTCCGCCACGGGCCGGAGACCTTGCGTCCCATACAGTCCCCGCACCTGCCGCCCCAGCGAGGTGAAGGCGATGAGGAACGTTCCTCCCAGCAACCGCAGGAAGGCCCAGCGCACCCACCGGTATTCGTGCGGCACCACCGCGCGCCCGAAGAGCCAGCGGTCCACGCCCGCCGCCTGACGGCGGTTCCGGGCCACCACCGCATAGACGCCCTGGGCCAGCTGCAACACCCCCGGCATCAGGCCCAGCCTCGCGGCCACCCGAGTCCCCCGGCGAGGCGAAGCAGCGAGCGCGCGGAAGAGGGCCTCCGCGCCCTGGGATACCCGGCCGGAGGGCTCCACCAGCTGCATGGCCCTGCGCATGTCCGCCTTCGGGATGCCCAGCAACCAACGGCGCCACCCGCTGCCCGGCCGGTAGCAGACACGGTCCCCGGTGCGCCAATGCCAGCGCGCCGCCCAGCGCCGGCAGAACGCGCAGTCGTCGTCGAAGAGCACCAGGGGCCGGGCCAGCAGCACACCGCGAGAGATTCGCGCCATCATGCGGGAACGTTGTGCCGTCCCACGGACGACGTCCCCGTATCCTCGGGCGCCCGCCGTGGAAGCGGCGGAGCATCCAGGCCGTGGCCCCCCTCCCCGCCCAAGTGACAACGCCTGGGGGTGCCTAGCTTTGTCCGCATGAGCGAGCCCAAGGGGAAGGCGAAGCGGACAAGCGAGCTGGTGCCTGGCGTCCACCACTGGACCCTCTCCGATGACCGCATCGGCGGCGCGCGCAGTGACGCGTACGCCGTGGTGGACACGGATGGCGCCGTCGTCCTCATCGACCCGCTGCCCATCGACGAGGAAGCGCTGCGCAAGCTGGGGAACATCTCCGCCATCGTCCTGACGGCGGGAAACCACCAGCGCTCCGCGTGGCGGCTGCGCAAGGCCTTCAAGGTGCCCGTCTGGGCGCCCGAGGGAGCACAGACGCTGGAGGAGCAGCCCGACTTCTTCTACGTCGCGGGAGACACGCTGCCCGGGGGACTCATCTCGTTCCACACCCCCGGCCCCACCGAGGCGATGTACACGCTGTGGATGCAGCAACACCCGCGCGCCGTCGCGTTCATCTCCGACCTGCTCACGCACGAGGACGGCGAGACGCCGGACTTCATCCCCAGCGAATACCAGGACGAACCGCTGCGCACCCGGCACAGCGTCCAGCGCATCCTGGACCACCTCCCCGTGGAGACGCTGTGCTTCTCCCACGGCGCGCCCATCCTCCGTGACGGCGCCCGCGCGTTGCGGCTCGCGCTGGAAGAGGACATGGAGTCGCCCGCCGCGCCAGCGCCCTGAGCCCACCCGCGCGCGTCAGCCCAGCGGCCCTTCGCGCACCAACACCTGCCCCGCGTCCAGCCCCGGAGGCACCAGGTGCAACACCTCGCCCGCCTCCGCGCGGTCGAGCAGCGCGCTCAGCGCCGAAAGGTCCGTGGCGGGAACACGCAGCGACGGCGTCAGCGAAAGGCGCCGCACCATCGCGTCGCCCAGTCGCGTCCGGTCGGTCAGCTCCGACTCGTAGACGAAGGAGCGTTCGCCATACTCATGGCCCCCGGGCACGCGCCCCACGAGGCGCAGCGGGCCCAGCCTGGAGTGGACACGGACGCTGGGGTTGTCCCACTGGGCCACGCCTCGCAGCCGCCGCGCGCGCAGCATCTGCAACGTGAGCAGCTTCACCCACGGCGACGCCCCCGTTCCCGGCAGCACGCTCAGCAGCGACACGCCAATGACCAACCCCGGCGTCACCGAAGGCGCCGCGTAGTAGGCCGCGCCAATGGCCGGGTCCTCGTCGGCCAGCCCCAACCGCTCACGCACGGGGGCCGCCAGCATCCGGGCCGGGCAGCGCAGCAGCCCAATGGCACCCGGCAGCAGATACAGGTCCGACAGCACCCAACGCGGCACGCCGATGCCACCGAAGGCGAGCTGGTTCAGCGCCAAATACTGCATCGCCAGGTCCGCGTTCCGCTCGGCGGGCAGGAACGTCACCGGCACACCCAGCGGAGACAGGTCCAACGCGCCTGCGTGCGCACCCGAGCCCAGCGCCACCAGCGATGCGCCAGGGTGCGCCGCGAGGAAGGCCTCCGCCTGCCGAGGCAGCGTGTCCGCGTCACCCATCGGCATCGATGTCCCTCGCGATGGCCGACAACCGGAACGCGTCTGGGATGTTCAGCGTCGCGGCGTCCACCTCCGCGCGCGACACGAGGCAGCGTGACGAGCCGCCTCCCTTCTCACACAACTCGCGCATGGTGAGCGACACCACGCGCAGGCCCAGCGCCTCCAGCCGCTCCCGCACCGAGTCCGGCACCACCGAAGGCGCCAGCACGTCACGCCCCACCGGCAGCCCGTTGGTGGCGTAGCGGCGAATCTCCGCCTCCGTCACGAGGAGCAGCCGGTGCTCGCCGAAGCGCTCGCGCAGCAGCGCATGGGACTCCGGCGCCATCACGTCCGGACACACCATCAGCCGGTCCACCGCGGGCAGCGGAAGCACGGCCATGTTGCCGTGGAAGGCGGGCTCGCGGACCTGGATGCGCAGCACCTCTCCGGGGAAGTACCGCGCCGCGGCCTCCAGGCCGTCCAGCGTCGTGCGGCCGCCCCAGAACAGCAGCGTGACGCCGTCGAAGGTGGCCACGTCACCGTGGGCCTCCCAGATGCCCACGCCCGGGTCCACCACCTCCATGCCCAGGGCCCGGGCCAGGGGCGCCCAGTGCTCGCGCTCCGCCTGCCGGTGCGCGCTCATCATCCGCGGCAGCACGAACAACGGAGCGGCGCCCTGACGCGCCACCACCTGTCCACATTCGGCGGCGTACGGCATGCCCGTCAGGAGCTCGGAGGGAGACGGCAACGCGACCACCGTGCCGCCACGCGCTTCGATGTCCCGGGCCAGCGCCAGCCATTCCCGCCGGGCCTGACGCGCGTCCACAGGCGGCGCCTCGCGGCTGCGGAAGTTGCTGCGGCCACGCAGGGCCCACGTGCGTCCCGGCGGCGACATGAGGAAGAGGTCCATGGTGGTACTGCTTCTACTCCCCCAGGCATCCCCGCTGCCATCCGGTCCCCGTCCCCCCCGACGCCCGACGCTCCCGGTAGGGCTTCCCGCGCGGGGTCCCCGCCGGAAACTGCACGCTGGCGCACCCTCCACGCATCTTCTTCGTAGTCACCCGGCCGAAGCCGGGACAGGCTCTCTCCACGTGGACGAGACGAGCCTTCCTGAACCCGATGCCCTGCGTTCCCTGCTGAAGACGGCCCTGGAGCTGCCCGCGCTCCGGCCGCATGCCGCGCGCCTGGAGCGGCTCGTGGACGACTATGCGCGCGGCGTGGCGCGCAAGGACGCCCCCCTGAGCGTGGCGTTGGTGGGAGCCACCGGCGCGGGCAAGTCCACCCTCCTCAACGCGCTGGCGGGGCAGGCCCTGTCGCGCGAAGGCGTCAACCGGCCCACCAGCACGGTCGCCACGGTGTTCGCGCCCGAAGGCACGCCCACGGACGCGCTGGCGGGCTCCGGCGCGCGGGTCATGACGTATGCCCCCGGCCCCCAGGGCCTGTGGGGCGGACAGGTCTTCATCGACACGCCGGACCTCAACAGCGTGGCCACCACGCACCGCGAAGTGGCCCGCGCGGCGCTGGAGCGCGCGGATGTCGCGCTCGTCGTCATGCACCGCGGCAGCGTGGCGGAGGCCTCCCAGGTGGAGTTCCTCACGGAGTTCGCCCGCCGGCGCGCGCTCGTCTTCATCCTCAACTTCGCGGACGAGCTGTCTCCGGAGTCGCGCGACACGCTCAAGGCCCAGGTGCGCCGCGTGGCCTCCGAGCAGTACGGCCTGGCCCAGGAAGACGTGCCCGTCTTCGCCATCAGCGCCTTGTCGGCGAAGGACGGCCGGGACGTGTCCGGCGAGTTCGGCGCCCTGCTCTTCCACCTGCGCGGGCTGGCCACGCAGGCGGTGGCTGCGCGCGTTCGCAAGACGAACGCGATGGGCGCGCTCGAAGAGGTGCACACCCGCGTGGAGGCCGCGCTGAAGGAGACGGACGCGATGCTGTCCCGCACGCGCGCCGCGCTGGACTCGGGGATGGAGAAGGCGGCGGAGGGCCTGCGCGCGGACTTCGACGCGCGGCTGCGGCTGGCGCACGGCCACCTGGCGGCGGAGGTGCGGCGTCAGGCGGGAGGCCGCTTCTGGGGGCCCGCGGCCTGGGGCCTGCGGCTGTCCCTCTGGGGCGCCAGCGGGCTGGGCGCGGCGGCGCTGGTGGGGCGGAGCAGTCTGCCCGCGGGGCTGGCGGTGGCGGCGGCCTCCACCGTGGTGGACGTGGTGCGCGGACACACCCGCGCCAGGGCCGCGGAGTCCGCGGTGGTGGAGCCCTTCGAGGACGACTTCAGCGCCCAGGCCGCGGCGCGCACCGCGCTGGCGGAGGCGCGCAGCGTGGCGCGCGCGAGCGGACTGGAGCCCGCGCTGCTGGGCGTCCCCGACGTGGACACGCTGTTGGAGGAGGTGCGGGTGGCGAGAGCGGGCGCCTGGCGCTACACCGCCACCACCGGCGTGGCGGAGGCGGTGGCCGGCTGGTGGCGCACCGCGCGCTGGCTGGTGCTGCCGCTCATCAACCTGCCGCTGCTGGCCCTGCTGGGCCATGTGGGCTACCGCGTGGTGCGGGCCTACGTGGAAGGCCCCCTGCTGCCGTTGGACTACTTCGTCAACGCGGGGGCCCTCTTCATGCTGCTCGCCGGAGCGGGCGCGCTGCTGGCCTCAGCGAGTCTCGCTGGAGCCGCTCGCCGTGCGGGTACCACCGGACGTGCGCGCTTCGTTGAGGCCCTGGCCGCCCTGGGCGGGAGGCTGGGAGAGACCGTCGAGGATGCTCTGCGCCCCGGGCGGGAGGCCGCGAAGGGCCTGCTGGCGCTCCGGTGACATGGACATCACCGGCTGACCCGGGGTGTGCGTGCCGTCGTTGCTCGCCATGAGCGCCTGCGTGCCGTTGTCCTTGCAGAGGGGCGCGGCCACGCGGGTGTCGCGCACCGGGTCCCCGTAGCCAGCGATGCGCGCCGGCACGGACGGGTTGTTCCAACCCTTGCCGCTCTCACGCGCCACCTTGAAGTGCAGGTGCGCGCCGCAGGCCCAGCCGGTGGAGCCGGAGAAGCCGATGAGCTGGCCTTCCTTCACCACGTCACCCGGCTTCACCACCACCGCGCTGAAGTGGAGGTACTGCGTCTCCAGTCCATCGCCGTGGGAGATGACGACGTAGTTGGCGTAGGGCGCGAACTTCTCGTCACAGCCACCCTTGGTGCTGTCACCGCGAGACAGGCGCACCGTGCCGTCGCGCGCGGCGACGATGGGCGTGCCATCCGGCATGCGGAAATCCCACGCATGTGTGTCGTTGTGTTGGTGACTTCCCGTGTCATGTCCCTGGCTCACCGTGTGGATGCGACCACAGGCGAAGGGAACGCCGACCTCGGGCATTTCGCCCACATCAGTGGCGGAAGAGGAAGGAACCGCAGGGGCCGAAGCCAGGAGAGAACCAAGAAGGAGGGCTGAAAGGTTCATATCGGGGCGGGGCGGAAACGGGGGCAAGTGGCGCGGGTATTTCCCTGCGGATTTTCGCCGCGCCCGCCTGCTGTACGACGCGGAGGGCATCGGCACGCCCGCCCTCCCGAGGAGAATCATGCCCGAGTCCCGAGCGAACGCCGCGAACTCGGCACCCAGGCCCCTGCCCGCCGGGCCGCTGGGGAAGCGGGCCTGACGCGCCTCGTGAGCGGCCACTTCCCTTTCGAGCCCCCCGTGTACGGGGACAGGTGGCGGCACACGCCACTGTGAGGCGCACTCACTCCTCAGCACAGAAAGTGACTGGTCACTCACTAAGTTCAGACTTATCCTCCGAGTCGAATGGCCGCGAAGAACACTCCATCGGACGCGCCGGTCCGGCCCGTCCGCCGCACGCAGCAGGAGCGCCGTGAGACGACGCGGCGCAAGCTGCTGGACGCCACCATCGAAACGCTGGTGGAGCAGGGCTACGCCCGCCTGACGACGGTGGAGGTGTCCAAGCGGGCAGGCCTGTCACAGGGCGCGCTCTTCACGCACTTCGACACGAAGGAGGAGCTGCTCGCCGCGGCGGTGGAGCACCTCTTCCCCCGGCTCATCCAGGACTACCTCGCCGGTGTGGGGGCCCGACCATCAGGTAGGGACCGCATCGCGGCGGCGGTGGACATGTTGTGGGCCGCCTTCCAGCGCCCGGAGCTGCAGGCCGCCATCGAGCTGTACGTCGCGGCGCGCACGGACGCGGAGCTGCGCGTGGCGTTGGCGGCGGTGGACGGGCCGCACCGGGAGAACCTGCACCGCGTGGCACGCGAGCTGTTCCCCGAGGCCTCCGAGCACCCGGACTTCGACTCCATCGTGGAGCTGGCGCTGGACGCGGTGCAGGGCGCCGCGGTGGGAGGCAGCGCACGGCCCAACGACCCGGCGCACCGGCGCATGCTGGATGCGCTCACCCACTTCATGCGCAACGCCTTCCTCCCCTCATTGACGCGGCCTCGCCGCCGCGCCCGCTCCTGAGTTCGCCGACACGGAGGGTCCCACCATGGACGCAGCACACATCCCCGACCTCATCACCCCCGCCATCCCGGTGTTCACCCTCACGGTGATTGCCGAGGCCCTCTGGGTGAAGAAGCAGCGGGACGAAGGCCGTCCCATGGTGGGCCACACCTGGAAGGACACGATTGCCAGCCTCTCCATGGGGCTGGGCAACGTGGCCATCAACGTCCTGTGGAAGGGCGTGGCCTTCGCCGGCTACCTGGCGCTCTACCACCTGACGCCGCTGCGCATGGGCACCGGCGTGCTGGCGTGGGTGCTCATCTTCTTCGCGGACGACCTCTGCTACTACGCCTTCCACCGCGTCCACCATGAGAGCCGCTTCTTCTGGGCGTCCCACGTGGTGCACCACTCCAGCCAGCACTACAACCTCTCCACGGCGCTGCGGCAGACGTGGACGCCGCCCACCAGCTTCGTCTTCTGGGCACCGCTGGCGCTGCTCGGGTTCCACCCGGTGATGATTGTCGTGCAGCAGTCCGTCAGCCTGCTCTACCAGTACTGGATTCACACCGAGGCCATTGGCCGGCTGCCGCGCCCGCTGGAGTGGGTGCTCAACACGCCGTCACACCACCGCGTGCACCATGCGTCCAACCCGCGCTACCTGGACAAGAACTACGCGGGCATCCTCATCATCTGGGACCGCCTCTTCGGGACGTTCGAGCCAGAGGGCGAGAAGCCCGTGTACGGCCTGACGAAGAACCTGGAGACGTTCAATCCCGTGCGCATCGCCTTCCACGAGTTCGCGGCCATCACGCGCGACGCGGCGAAGCCCGGCTCCCTGAAGCAGCGCCTGAGCTACGTCTTCCGCAACCCGGCCTGGAAGCCCGACGCCCCAGAGGCGCCCCAGCCGCCCGGAGTACAGCCCCCGCCCGAAGCGGCACGCCCCTCCGTGTGAGGTGTTGAGCACCCGGCCGCCCGCGGCCCCGTGGACGCGCACCGACACCGCCGTCCAGCTTCCCACCCGCGCACGGAGGCGCTAAGCCACCCGGCACTTATCGCGACGCGAGAACTGCCAGGAGGAGCCATGACCGAGCGAGAACTGTGGGAGCGGTACCAGCGTTATCTGTGCGTCGTCCCGGCCTTGGACTTCACGCTCGACGTCTCGCGGATGCGCTTCCCGGCGGACTACCTGGAGCGGATGCGCCCCCGCATGGAGGAAGCCTTCGGCGCGATGGAGGCCCTGGAGAAGGGCGCCGTCGCCAACCCGGACGAGAAGCGCAAGGTGGGCCACTACTGGCTGCGCGCGCCGGAGCTGGCGCCCGAGCCCGCGCTCCAGAAGGAAATCACCGACACGGTGGCCGCCATCCACGCCTTCGCGAAGGACGTGCATGAGGGCAGGGTGAAGCCGCAGAAGGCGCAGCGCTTCACGCACGTGCTGATTGTCGGCATTGGTGGCTCGGCGCTGGGGCCGCAGTTGGTGGCGGACGCGCTGGGCACGGCGAAGGACCCGATGCAGGTGTCCTTCTTCGACAACACGGACCCGGACGGCTTCGACCGTGTGCTGGCGCAACTGGGCGAGCGGCTGTCGGAGACGCTCACCCTGGTCATCAGCAAGTCGGGTGGCACCAAGGAGACGCGCAACGGCATGCTGGAGGCCGAGCGCGGCTACTCGGCGCGCGGCCTGGACTTCAGCAAGCACGCCGTGGCCGTCACCGGCGCCGGCAGCGAGCTGGACAACCACGCGAAAAAGCAGGGCTGGCTGCGCACCTTCCCCATGTGGGACTGGGTTGGCGGCCGCACGTCGGTGACGTCCGCGGTGGGCCTGTTGCCCGCGCGACTGCAGGGGCTGGACATCGACGCGCTGTTGAAGGGCGCGCGCGACATGGACGCGGCGACGCGGGAGCGTGATGCGCTGAAGAACCCGGCCGCGCTGCTGGCGCTCATGTGGCACTACGCCGGTGATGGCCGGGGCCACAAGGACATGGTCATCCTGCCGTACAAGGACCGGCTGCTGCTGATGTCGCGCTACCTCCAGCAACTCGTCATGGAGTCGCTGGGCAAGGAGACGGACCTGGATGGCCAGGTGGTGAACCAGGGCATCGCCGTCTACGGCAACAAGGGCTCCACGGACCAGCACGCCTACGTGCAGCAACTGCGCGAGGGTGTGCTCAACTTCTTCGCCACCTTCATCGAGGTGCTGAAGGACCGTGACGGCGGCTCGCAGGAAGTGGAGCCCGGCGTCACCAGCGGTGACTACCTGCTGGGCTTCCTGCTGGGCACGCGGCGCGCGCTCTACGAGAAGGACCGCGAGTCACTCACCCTCACCGTGCCGGACGTGAGCGCGCGCACACTGGGCGCGTTGATTGCCCTGTATGAGAGGGCCGTGGGCTTCTACGCCACGCTGGTGCACATCAACGCGTACCACCAGCCGGGCGTGGAGGCGGGCAAGAAGGCCGCGGGCGTGGTGCTGGAGCTCCAGCGCAAGCTGACGACGCGCCTGCGCGAGGCGCGCGCGGAGGCCCGCACCGCCGAGCAGCTCGCGGCGGACATCGGCATGCCGGACGAGGTGGAGACGGTGTTCAAGGTGCTCCAGCACCTGGCCGCCAACCCGGACCGCGGCGTCACGCGCACCCCGGGGGCCACCCCGACACAGGCGCGCTTCCAGGCGAAGTAGGACCGCTGTCACCGATGCCCGCGGCCGAAGCACCCGGCCGCGGCACCGGTCATCGGAAGCAGCCCCCCTCCCAGGCGATGCGTCCCGGACTTGCGCACAGGACTCAACGCCCCGGCGCCATGACGCCCCCATGAGCGGACAGGCGCAGTAGAACGCCCGCCCATGGACCTGGAGCTCAGAGGAAAGACGGCCCTCATCACCGGCAGCAGCCGGGGCATTGGCCGAGCCATCGCGTCGGTGCTGGCCCGCGAGGGCGTGCGGGTGTGCCTCAGCGCACGCGGCGCGGAGGCCCTGGAGGCCACCGCGGCGCAACTCCGCGCCGAGGGCGCGGACGTGGCCACCGTGATGACGGACGTGGCCACCCAGGCCGGCGCCGTGGAAGCAGTGGAGGCGGCGGTGCGCGCCTTCAGCCGGTTGGACATCCTGGTCAACAACGTGGGCGGCAGCGGCGGCGCGGGCGCCTTCCATTCCGCCACCGCCGAGCAGTGGACATCCGTCCTGGACCGCAACCTCCTGTCCGCCGTGTGGTGCAGCCAGCGCGCCGTGGAGGCCATGCGCCTGCAGGGCGGCGGCTGCATCGTCCACATCAACTCCATCTTTGGCCGCGAGTACGCCACCAGCGCCCCCTACACCACCGCCAAGGCCGGCATCACCGCGCTCACCAAGGAGATGGCAGTGGACCTGGCGCAGTACCGCATCCGCGTCAACGGCGTGGCCCCCGGCTCCATCCTCTTCCCCGGCGGCAGCTGGGACAAACGCCAGAAGGCGGATCCAGAGAAGGTGGCCAGGCTGGTGCGCGACGAGCTGCCCTGGGGCCGCTTCGGCGCCCCCGAGGAAGTGGCCGACGTGGTGGCCTTCCTCTGCTCGGAACGCGCACGCTGGGTCACAGGGGCCACCCTGCCCGTGGATGGGGGCCAGGGCCGTGCCTTCTGAGCGAAAAGCCCCCCGGGCTCCGTGCTATGCAGGGGTCCTCGCATGAGACTCGAAGCGTGCTGAAGCTCTACAAGAAGGAAGGCAACCGGCTCCGCTACTGGGAGGCCTGGGTGCATGACGGCGCACTCACCGTGCACCAAGGCCTCGTGGGCGAGACGGGCGAAGACCATCAACTGCCCCTCCCCCCGGATGAAGACCCGGACATGGTCATCGCCGAGGCCGCCGGCCCCCTGGTGGACCAGGGCTATGACGAGCCCGAACCCACGGCGATGATGACCCTCATCGTCCAGTACGCCGTCGAGGGCAAGGGCACCGGCCACGACGTGGAGAAGCGCGTCGCCGTGGAGGAGCTGCTCACGGACGCGCTCGGCTGGACGGGCAATGGCGAGGTAGAAGGCGGCGAGCTCCAGGCACAGCAGCTCCGCGTCTACTGCCGGGTGATGGACGCCGACGCGGGCGTGCGCACGGCCGTGGAGGCCCTGGACTCCGAGGACCTGCTCGAAGGCGCCACCCTGCTCATCGCCAGGGACGACGAAGAACCGCGGGCCGTCTGGCCCACGCAAGCCTGACGCACCCCTCGCGGGCACCTCCGCGGTGAAGGCGGACTTCTACGGCTGGTGTAGAAGATTCCGCCTTCCGCGCGTTGACAGGACACCCGCCAGGACGCAAAGTGCCGCTCAATTGATATTGATTTGCAAAGTCACACGCAACGTACCGCGCCTTCCGCGCACGCTCCGCTGAGCACCGGAAGACCTCGGGACGGGGCCCTTTGCATCGCGGGTGTCCCCCACGTCGCGGCTTCCGCGGCGGCGGGAGGGCCTTGCTCGAAGCAGCACCCGCGGACGCCTCGGGCGGAAGCGGAACGGGGGGAGTCCGGCAGTTCAGACACCCACATGAGGAGAAGGACCTTGCGCGCCGTTCACCGTGATGACGTTTCCCCCCGACCGTTCCGTGCTCACCGCCTGTCCGTGACGTGGAAGTGGGTGGGCTCTGCCCTGCTGCTCACCATGACGCCCGCCTGGGCGCAGGACGCGGCCACGCCGCCGGACTCCGCGGCCGCCGAGCATCCGGCCGAGCAGGCGGAGACGGCGCTGGAGGACAACATCTTCCAGATGGCCCCCGTGGTGGTGACGGCGACGCGCACCGAGCAGGACGTCACCTCCGCACCTGCCTCCGTCACGGTGGTGACGCAGGAGGACCTGAAGCGGGCGCCCGTGGGTGATTTGACGGACGCCATCCGCCTGGCGCCCGGCATCAGCCTGACGGCCGGCAGCCAGGGCCGCCGTGGCATCAGCATCCGCGGCATGGATTCGAGCTACACGCTCATCCTGGTCGACGGAAAGCGCGTGAACTCGCTGGAGGCGGTGTTCCGTCACAACGACTTCGACATCGGCCTCATCCCCACGGAGGGCATCGAGCGCATCGAGGTCGTCCGCGGCGCCATGTCCTCCCTCTACGGCTCCGAGGCGCTGGGCGGCGTCATCAACATCATCACCAAGCCGATTGCGCCCAAGTGGACGGGCGGCATCGACCTGAAGGCACAGACGCCCACCGTGGGCGCCAACGGCGAGGAGCTCCGCTCCAGCGTCTTCCTCAGCGGTCCGCTCATCGAGGACACGCTCTCCATGAAGGTGACGGGCGGCTTCAACCACCGCCAGGCGTGGAATGGCGCGCGCAACCCGGGCTCGCCCGTGCTCAACGCGGACGGTGCGCCGGTGACGCGTGAAGACGGCAGCGTCGTCAACCACGGCGACCTGGCCACGCTCGAGGGCCGCAATGACCACAACGGCCGGCTGTCGCTGAACTGGACGCCCACCGCGCAGCAGACGATTACCGCCGAGTACGGCCGCGCGTACCAGAACCGCATCGGCGAGTACTACATCGGCGGCTCCTACGGCGACGCGGACGCGGTGGTCCACCGCAACGACGCGGTGCTGGGCCACAAGGGCAAGTGGGACTGGGGCAACTCCGAGGTCCGCGGCTACTGGGAAGGACTGGAGAGCGGCGTCGACGGCCTCACCCAGGACAACATCGTCGCGGAGGCGAACGCCACTGCGTACCTGGGCATCAACACGCTGACGGTGGGCGGCGAGGCGCGCTGGATTGACCTCAAGTCGGACGAGTTCACCAGCGGCGGCGCCAGTGTGCACCAGCAGGCCCTCTACGCGCAGGATGAGCTGGCGCTGATGGACAAGCTGACCCTGCTGCTGGGCGCGCGGCTGGACAACCACGAGAACTTCGGCCTCCACTTCACGCCGCGTGCCTACGCCGTCTACTCGCCCATCACCCACCTCACGCTGAAGGCGGGTGTCGGCACGGGCTTCAAGGCGCCCACGCTGCGTCAGATGAGCACCGAGTCCCTGGTGACGAGCTGCCGAGGCCGCTGCGGCATCATCGGCAACCCGGACCTGGACCCGGAGAAGAGCACCAACTTCGAGGTGTCCGCCAACTGGACCATGACGTCGTGGGCCCTGTCGGCGACCGTCTTCCAGAACAACATCCGCAACCTCATCGACACGCCGCGCGGCACGGGCGTGGAGCCGGTGGGCACCGACCCGGGAACGGGCCTGCCCCTGTACGTGCCCCGCAACGTCAACCGCGCGCGCCTGCGCGGCGTCGAGGCGACGGCGAGCAAGGCCTTCGGCAACGTGGTGCGCCTAAGCGCGAACTACACCTTCCTGGAGAGCCGGGACCTGGAGAACGACGTGCAGCTCGCCTACCGGCCCAAGCACACCCTCAACGGCCAGATTGACCTGACGCCGGTGGACAAGCTGAAGGCCTTCGTGCGCGGCCAGTACATTGGCCCGCAGCTCAGCGGCACCGAGGAAGTGGAGGCCTATGCCCTCTTCGACGCGGGCGCCAGCTACGACATCAGCAAGAACTTCGGCGTCAACGCGGGCGTCCTCAACCTCGCCAACACCCGCACCGAGGACGAGGAAGGCTACGTGTTCCAGGAGCGCGGCCGCACCCTCTACGCGGGTGTGAACGCGCGGTTCTAAAGCGCCGCTTCGTCCCTCGCCACGCATTGCGCGTGGCGAGGGGCGCCCGCGCGACTCACGCCTCCGAGCCGGCGTGAGGCGCAGGCCGGAAGACGCGGAACAGCAACACCAGCGAAGGCACCACCACGGCCGTGCCCACGCCCAGCGCCACCAACAACAAGCGCTGCGCGCCAGGGCTCGCCGCCGCGCCGCGCAGCGTGACGTCCGGCACCACCAGGAACGGGTGCTGCGAGACCGCCCACCCCAGCACGATGAGCCCCGCCTGCACGGCCGCCGCGACGCGGGCCCATCGGAAGCGGCGCGTCCACAAGAGTGCGAAGGACGCCACCGCAGCCACCGCCGTGCCTGCATGCAGCGCCAGGGCGAAGGGCGAGCGCAAGAGTCCCTCCCAGACGCGCGGCGCCCCCTCGCGTGCCAGCAGCAGCACCGCCAGCGCCGCGACGAAGACGGCCACACCCGCGCCCATCGCCCGGCGGCGGAAGTCCTCGCGCAGCGCGGACTCGGGCGCCTCGTGCGTGAGGTACACCGCCGCCAGGAAGGCGAAGAGGCACAGCGCCAGCACGCCCACCGCCCATGAGAAGGGCGTGAGCCACGACGCGAAGAAGCCGCTCACCACCACCCGCCCCTCCACGCGGATGGTGCCGCTCACCACGGCCCCCACGCACATGCCCAGCAGCACTGGCGCGATGACGCTGGCCCCACTGAAGACGAGCCCCCACTGCCGCTGCACCGCATCCCCGCGCGTGTCGTAGGCCCGGAAGGTGAAAGCGGCGCCTCGGAACACGATGCCCAGCAGCAGCAGCGTCAGCGGCACGTGCAGCGCCACGCTCAGCACCGCGAAGGCACGCGGGAAGCCGGCGAACAGCAGCACCAGGCCCACGATGAGCCAGATGTGATTCACCTCCCACACCGGGCCAATGGCGCGGGCGATGAGCGCGCGCTGCTCCGCCTTCCGCGGTCCGGAGGCGAGCAAATCCCAGACACCGCCACCGAAGTCCGCGCCGCCGAAGAGGGCGTAGAGGACGAAGGTCCCCGCCACCGCGAAGCCCAGAATCGCGTCAGTGGACATGGGCCTCACCTCCCGTCAGAGCGCTGTCCCGCGTGGGCAGCGTGCCCGCCACCTGCCGCACCAGCAGGAGCACCACCGTCACCCCCAGGAACAGGTACACGGCGGTGAAGGTCCAGAAGGGCGCGGCCAGGTGTGGCACCGGCGTCACCGCGTCCGCCGTGCGCATGACGCCACGCAGAATCCACGGCTGTCGTCCCCACTCCGTGACGAGCCAGCCCGCCTCCATGGCCACCACACCCAGCGGCCCCGACAACAGCCACGCCCACATCAGCTTCCGCCCGTGAGGCCAGGCCTTCTTCCGCCACCGCCAGCCCAGCGTCACCAGCGCCAGCAGCGCCATGGCGCTCCCGGTGCCCACCATGATTTGGAAGGCCACGTGGACCTTCGCCACGGGCGGCCACTCGTCACGCGGGAAGGCATTCAGGCCCTTCACCTCCGCGTCCGGGTCCGCGAAGGCGAGAATCGACAAGCCCTTGGGGATGTCCACCGCGTAGGGCACCTCGCCCGTCTCCACGTTGGGGAGTCCACCCAGGCGCAGCGGCGCGCCGCGCTCCGTTTCGAACTGGCCCTCCATGGCGGCCAGCTTCACCGGCTGCGCCTTCGCCACGTGCTTGGCGGACAAGTCCCCCACCACGGGCTGGAGCAGCGCGGTGACACACGCCAGCGGCAGCGCCACCGACAGGGCCTTTCGGTGGAAGGCCGCGCCCGGGTAGCGCAGCAACACGAAGGCGTGGATGCCCGCCATGGCGAAGGCGCTCGCCTGGTAGCAGGAGAGCAGCACGTGCGCCGTCTGGTACTGCCAGCCGGGGCTGAACATGGCCACCAGCGGCTGCACGTCCATGGGTCCCGACGCCGACGGCGTGAAGCCCGACGGGTGGTTCATGAACGTGTTGACCAGCGTGACGAAGAAGGCGCTGGCCGCGCCACTCACCGCCACCATGACGCCGGAGAACATGTGCAGCCCTGGCGACACCCGCTCCCGCCCGTACAGATAGATGCCCAGGAAGATGGCCTCGGTGAAGAAGGCGACGCCCTCCAGGCTGAAGGGCAGCCCAATCACCTCGCCGTACTGCCCCATGAACTCCGGCCACAGCAGGCCCAGCTCGAAGGACAGCACCGTGCCACTCACCGCGCCCACCGCGAAGAGGATGGCCGTCCCCTTCGCCAGCTTCTGACTCAGCTTCCGGTAGTCCGCGTCCCCTGTGCGCCGGCCCTTCCAGTCACTGAGCACCATGAGGACGGGAAGCGCCACGCCCGCCGCGGCGAAGATGATGTGGAACGCGAGCGACAAGCCCATTTGGGCCCGCGCATAGAGCAGGTCCGTCATGAGCATCAGAATGGTTTATGTGTTAATTTGTCGCAATTATGTATTCTTATAAACCCCCTGAGCAGAAGCGGGGACGCGGCGCGCGGGAACCAGCGTCACCACCGCGTTTCGTGCCACAGCGGTGGCGAGCGTGCTGGCGAAGATGAGGACGAGCTTTCTTCCCAGCTCCGCGCCCAGCGGGCGCGGCTCCGCGCTGGAGGCCACGCGGTCCGGGTGCTCCCAGGCACGCGTCAGGGCCTTGCGGCGCTTGCGGCGCAGAATCTCGTCGCGGTTGCGCGCGCGATACACCGCGTACCCCACGCCCAGGCCCACCGCCGTCAACAGCGCGGCGCCCACGGCCATCAGCTCGGTGCGGTGCTGCCGCGCGTGGTAGCGCACGTCGAGCGCGCGCTCGCGTCGCCGGTCCAACTCCGCCAGCGTGAGCATCAGCTCGTCGCGGATGCGGTCGGCGGTCTCCTCCACCTGCTTGCGGTCCCCCATGCCCCGGGTGATGCGGTGGTCCTCATGCTGCCGCTCGATTGCCGAGGGCTCGCCTGCGCCGCGGTCGTTGCCATTCATTGCAGCGTCTCCCGCGTGAGCTGGTAGTCCATCTTCAAGCGCTCCTGTGTGTGCGGCAGCGGCTTCCTGGGCACGCGCTTGCGGCCCATGAAGAGCAGGACACCGGCAATCGCCAGCAGCACCGCGCCCACCACCAGCACGCCCAGCGCCTGGGCCATGGGCAGGGCCAACCCCAGCGCGACGAAGAGGACGGCCAGCGCCGTGAGCGCCAGCACCGCGCCCGCCCCCAGGAGGATGCCCGCGGTACGCGCGGCCTTCAGCTCCTCACGCAGCTCCTTCTTGGCGTGCATCACCTCGGCGCGCACCAGCAGGCGCGTCTCCGCCAAGGCATGCCGGATGAGCTCCGCCGTGGAGAGCGTCTCCAATTGACTTCGCTCCAGGCGTTCCGATTCGAGATCCACGACGTGCGCCTCCTGCGATGACTCCGCGGGCCACACGTGCGCTCCCATGCCTGCCTGGCATCCTTGCGGCCCGCTCCTTCGCACAAGGTGGGCAGGACGCTCCCTCCAGTGAAGCCCCGGGGAAATGCACGCCGGCGCCCGCCTGCCTGCCCTGCCCTCGCGCTCAGCGGCGACGGCGGTGCGACAGGGCGGTGGCCAGCGTCTCGCGGACCTGATGGGCGCGGAAGAGGCGGTCCGCCGTATCCACCAGGTTTTCGGAGTACAACACCTGCTTGCGCAGCCGCGCGGGGATGGCGCGCGTCCCCAGGTGGGCGCCCAGCAGCGCGCCCGTCAGCGCCGCGGCCACGTCCGCCTCGCCGCCGCAGCGCAGCGTGAGGGCCACCGCCTCCCGGAAGTCGTGCGGCACCTTGAGGATGGCGAACAGCGACGTCAGCAGCACCGGCACCACGTGCGGCGGCAGCCCGTCCACGCCCTTCAGCTCGCTGGGGGGCACGCCCACCTTGCGCAGCTGCGTCAGCGCGCGCGCGGTGTCCCAGGTGAGCAGGCGCGGCAGGTGGCGCACTTCCTCGGCCAGCCCCTTGTCGTGCACGGCCGCCGCCAGCGCCAGCTCCTCGCAGAAGGCCGCGGGTGTCAGCGGCTCCTCCTCCATGCCCAGCGCCGCGGCTTGCGCGAAAGCGGCGGCCGCCGCCGCGCACACCGGATCCTTGTGCGTGATGATGGTGAGCACGCCCGCGTCATGCGGCAGGCGCGCGCGGTGGCCGCTCTCCAGCAGGCCCACCACCAGCGCGCGGCTGAGCACCGAATGGCAGCGCGTGCCCAGGGATGCGCCCGCGCTCATCCACGGCACACCGCTGGCCAGCCGCTGCAGCGCGTCCGCCAGGCTCTTGGGCGGCTGGAGGATGATGCCCTCCTGCCACAGCCACGCCAGGTGCGCCGCCGCGCTGCGGCCGTCCACCTTGCCCTCGCGGATGACGCTCTCCGCCGCCGCGAGCAGCAGCTGCGTGTCGTCGCTGAACTGGCCCTTGGCGAACTTGCCACGCGGGCGGGGCGCGAAGTCTTCGGCAAGGCCGGGCAGCCGCGTGAGACTCGCCGGTGGAATGCCGCGCAGCGGAAAGCCGAGCGCATCACCGATGGCGAGCCCCACGAACGCCGCATGGAACCTGTCCTGGCGCTCGGCGGGAGTCAGCGGCATGGGGTCGTGGAGATTAACCGACGCTCAGGCCAGAACGGCCGAGAGAAACCCGTGAAACATCCGCGAGCCGGAGCGGGAAGAATCATGCCGGGGCTTGACGAGCGCGATACAGCCGTCCTCGAAATTCCGCCGCTCGGATTCTTCACCGTCCACCCTCCATCCCTGGCGCCTCGTGGATCGCAGCGCGGGGTGGGCTGACTACCGCAACCAACACGCGCGCGGCAAGCATCGGAGGGTGCACGCATCCGCGCACCTGTACACGTGTCCAACTCTCGAAGCTTCGCGCACGGTGGGAATGGCGCACGAGGGACGCGCAGGTGGCACCAGCGCGCGGGTGTCAGCACACGCGCGCCCGCTCCTTCATGCGTCGTCGCGTCCCAGGTTGACGACGGCCTGCAAGCGCGCCATCACCGCCTGCGCGCCCTGATGCAGGTGCGTGCCATCCCAGAGCGCGGGCGTGGTATGTCCTCCATGCTTGCGCCAGTCCGCTTCCGCCTCGTCGAAGGCCACGTTGCGAAAGCGCACGCGGTCCTCCAGCGCATAGTCCACGATGTAGCGCCGGGCCTGCGCGGACGGTGCATCCGCGATGCGATGAAACAGCTCCAGCGTGCCGGACATCATGACTCGGAGGTGGGGAGGAAGTAGTCCTGCAGGTTCGGGCTCGAGCGGCGGAGCAGGTCCGCCAGCGTGTACCGGTCCAGCACCGCGAGGAACGCCTCGCGCGCTTCGTCCAGGACGCTCTTGAGCCCACAAGCGGGAGCGATGGGACAGGCGTTTCGCTCCCGGTCGAAGCACTCCACCAGGTGGAAGTCCGGCTCCGCGGCGCGCAGCACGCGCCCCACCTGGATGTCCGCTGGCGCGCGCGCCAGCACCACGCCGCCGGAGCGGCCCGCTCGCGCGTCCACCACCCCCTGCCCCGCCAGCGTCTGCACCACGCGCACCAAGTGGTGCTTGGAGATGCCGTACGCATCCGCCATCTCCTGCGTGGAGACGGGCCGCCCGGTGCGCGTGGCCAGGTAGAGCAGCACCCGCAGCGAGTAGTCGGCATGGAGGGTGAGGTGCACGTCAGCGGGCTCCGGCGTCGGAAGTACGCTGCCCCGATGGAACGCTCGGCAAGAAGGCATCCGTGTGGAGGTCTTTCAGCGAGAGCCCGGCCAGGAACAGCTTCTTTCGAAGGGATAGCACCAATGGCCCGTCTCCGCAGAGCCATGCGCGCCAGCCCAGCGGCTTCGGGCATTCGGCGCGGATGAGCACATCGAGCGCGCCTTCGGCCACGTCCCGGCTGCCGCCTTCCAGCACACCCGGACGATAGAGAAACTGAGGATGCTGCTCCGCCAGCGCCCGCAGCTCGGAGGTGAGGTAGAGCCCCTCGGGCGTCCGAGCGCCATGGAAGAGCCAGATGGGCCCCGAGTGGCCCGCGGCCAGCGCGTCGCGAACGATGCCGTACAGCGGCGCCAGCCCCGTGCCCGTGCCCGCCAGCAACAAGGGCTGCTCCGGCCGGCCGGGCACATAGAAGCAACTTCCCGCCGGGCCCTGCACCTGGAGCCTGTCTCCCGGCTGTGCGTCCTGCGCCAACCAGCCACTCATCGCCCCGCCCGGCTGGAGCCGCACATGCAACTCCAAGCCATCTTCATGAGGCAGGCTGGCCAGCGAATAACTGCGAGCCAGCCCGTCCTCGCGCACCAGGGAGATGTACTGCCCCGCGTGGTACGCCAGCGGGCTGTCCGTCACCAGCCGCACACGAAGGACGCTGGTGGACAGCAACGACAGCGCCTGGATGCGCGCGGGGATGCGCAGCGCCTCCGCGCCGGTGACTTCCAGCTGCGTGCCCTCCGGAGGCCGGCAGGCACAGGCGAGGAAGTAGCCCTGTGCCCGGAGCGTGTCCTTCAGCCCCACCTGCGCGGCCTCCGGAACCGTCCCCGCCACGGCCCGCATCAGGCAGGACTGGCAGGCCCCCGCGCGGCACGCATTCGGAATGGAGACGCCCTGGCGCAGCAGCGCATCCAGCACACTCTCTCCAGACTCCAGCGGGTACCAGTCGGACTCATGCTTTACCTTGGCCATGGCGTGCTCCTCGGGTCAGCGTCCCAGGACGTCCGCGCGGGCGCTCTCCGCGATGGTCATCACCCTCGCCACCAGCGGCGCGGCCACGCCCAGCTCCTCCAGCGTCGCCTTCAGGTGGCCCGCCACCGCGTCGAAGTGCGAGTCGTTCAGCCCACGCTTCACCAGAGGCGCGTGGCCCGCGCGCATGTCCTTGCCCGAGTAGTGGACCGGCCCACCCGTCACCATCGTCAGGAACGCCTTCTGCTTCGCGGCCTGGCGCTCCATGTCCACGTCCTCGAAGAAGTGGCTGATGTGATCGTCCGCCAGCACCTTCCGGTAGAAGACCTCCACCGCCGCCGCCATCGCCGGCTCTCCGCCCAGCTGCTCGTAGACACTCTTCTCCGCCGTAACGCTCATGGTGCCGCTCCTCTCGCCCGGCATGGGCCTTAAGATGCATTCTAGATGCACCTTAAAATCCGCACCGTCACGTCAAATGAAAGCAGCACTGTCAGTGGAGCTACTGCGAGCGAGGACAGCCGCTGACAGGAGGCCGCCGCGCCCGCGCGAAGGCTCGGGGGCGAACGCAGCCAGGCCCCTGGGGGCATCGTGAAGCGAGGTGCGGACCGGGAGGCCTGTTCCGGAGGCGCCACCCCAGAGGGGCACCGTCACGCAAACAGAAGCGGACACCGGCTCCACTCGAGGGGAGCGCGGGTGTCACGCCAGGGACGCCAGGAGCGCGGGACGCTCCTGGGCGGTGAAACGGGGGAGAAGCCTACGCGCGCGCGGTGTTGGCGGCGCCGATACGGGCGGCCTCACGGCGCACCGTGGCCTGCTCCAGCTCGAAGCGCGCGTCCTCGGAGGACATGCCCTTCATGCGCTCCTGCGCCTCGGCCATGCGGCGACGGGCGCCTTCCACGTCGATGCCCGTGACGGGCTCGGCCGCGTCGGCGAGCACCAGCACCTTGTCGTTGCCCACTTCCACGAAGCCGCCCGCGACGAAGTAGGACTCGCGCCGGCCACTCTCGATCAGCGTCAGCGCGCCCGGCTCCATCAGCGACAGGAACGGGGTGTGCCCCGGCCGCACGCCGAACAGGCCCCGGCCGCCAGGAACAATCGCCTCGTCGGCCTGCACCGACAGGATGCGCTTCTCGGGGGTGACAATCTCCACAGTCAGCTTGGCCATGAGGCTCCTCGCACAACCGAATCAGAACGTGAGCTGGCGGGTGGTTCCACCCACCGGCTCCAACTCCACCACCCCGGCGTCCGTCAGCCGGGGCCCCTTGCCGGGGATGCCGAGCGTGCCCTCCAGCCACTTGAAGTGGTGGGTGAGCTGGCGCACCTCGGAGAGCTGCCGCGTGTTGAGCCACTCGGTCAGCCGCTTCTCCTGGAGCCGCTGGCCATCCCGCCCGTACTGCGCCGCCACCACCACGCGCGCCCAGGCGGGAGGCCCCTTGGGCTTCTTCGCCTTCGACTTCTTCGACCGCGGCTCCGCCACGGCCTTGCCCTTCTCCACCAGCGGCCACACCACCCAGACGCGCTCGCCGTCGTTGGAGACGAAGTAGAGGTCGTCCACCGTGCCCAGACACTCCTTCAGCGTCCAGACGGGGCCGCTCTCCTGCGTCACCTCCAACCGGCACTGGTCCTGCGCCGCTTCCACCATGCGGACGCTGTAGAGCCCGTTGGCGCTCACCCGAGCCCGTCCCCTGCGCTCCTCCGCCAGGGCGGAGGAGGGAGCCAGGAACATCAGGACCAGGGCGAGCGCTGCACGGCGCATGGGGACCTCTGCGGGAGGAGAAGCGCCCAGCTTAGCTCGCCGCGAGCTTCCGCGCGTTCTCGACCACCTCTTCGATGCCGCCCGTCATGTAGAAGGCGCCCTCGGGGATGTCGTCGTGCTTGCCCTCGGCGATCTCCTTGAAGCCCTGGATGGTGTCCTGGAGCTTCACGTAGCGGCCGTCCTTGCCCGTGAAGACCTTGGCCACGAAGAAGGGCTGCGACAGGAAGCGCTGAATCTTGCGGGCGCGGGCCACCACCAGCTTGTCATCCTCGGAGAGCTCGTCCATGCCGAGGATGGCGATGATGTCCTGCAGCTCCTTGTACCGCTGGAGGATGCCCTGGACCTTGCGGGCCACGCCGTAGTGCTCCGCGCCGATGACGGCCGGGTCCAGGATGCGGCTGGTGGAGTCCAGCGGGTCCACAGCGGGGAAGATGGCGAGCTCGGCGATGGAGCGGTTGAGCACCGTCGTCGCGTCGAGGTGGGCGAAGGCCGTCGCGGGCGCCGGGTCCGTGAGGTCGTCGGCGGGGACGTAGATGGCCTGCACGGAGGTGATGGAACCCTTCGTGGTGGAGGTGATGCGCTCCTGCAGACCGCCCATCTCCGTGGCCAGCGTGGGCTGGTAACCCACGGCGCTGGGGATGCGGCCCAGGAGGGCGGACACCTCGGAACCGGCCTGGGTGAAGCGGAAGATGTTGTCCACGAAGAGGAGCACGTCGCGGCCTTCCACGTCGCGGAAGTACTCGGCCATGGTCAGCGCGGACAGGGCCACGCGGGCGCGGGCGCCGGGCGGCTCGTTCATCTGGCCGTACACCAGCACGGCCTGGCTGGCCTCCAGGTTGTCCGTCTGGATGACCTTCGTGTCCTGCATCTCGTGGTAGAGGTCGTTGCCCTCGCGGGTGCGCTCACCGACGCCGGCGAACACGGAGAAGCCACCGCGCTCCACGGCCACGTTGCGGATGAGCTCCTGCAGGAGCACCGTCTTGCCCACGCCAGCGCCGCCGAAGAGGCCGATCTTGCCACCGCGGGTGTACGGAGCGAGCAGGTCGATGACCTTGATGCCCGTCTCGAACATCTGCACGCGCACGTCCTGCTCCGTGAAGGGCGGGGGCGGGCGGTGGATGGACCAGTACTCCTGCGCCTTCACGGGGCCCATCTCGTCCACCGGCTCGCCGGTGACGTTCAGGATGCGGCCCAGGGTGGCCTTGCCCACCGGCACCTGGATGGGGGCGCCCGTGTTCGTGACGGCCATGCCGCGGCCCAGGCCCTCCGTGGAGTCCATGGCGATGGTGCGGACGGTGTTCTCGCCCAGGTGCTGCGCCACCTCGAGGGTGAGGTTGTCGGCGTCGGCGCTCAGGTTCGCGTTGGTGACCTTGAGGGCCGTGTAGACCTCGGGGAGACCGCCGGGCGGGAACTCGACGTCGACCACGGGGCCGAGGACCTGGATGATTCTGCCTGCCGTCGGAACTTGAGCGCTCATGGAATCGTCTGCCTCGCACGGGGAGCGGACGGGCGCCGCCACCCTTGAAATTTCGGCCCGGCTGTGAGGGCGGGCCCCCTTTACCGGGGCCCCCCCCGGGGGTCAAGCCTCCCGGGCAACTGACTGGTAAGTCCGGCTTAGCGGAACCACATGCCGGGCGCCACCCTCTTACTTCCCATCCGGTTGGTAGACCAGGGGCAGCCCGCTGTTCGGGCTACCGACCAGGACGACCTTGGCGTTCTGGCTCTGAACCTGCTCGCGTTTCGAGGAGGAGGAGGGCTCCTCCGGCGCGTAGCGGCCGAACACCCCGCGGATCTCCGGGCGGACCGCGAGGCGAGCAGGATGCCGGCGTACTCGACCCGGTCTGGGGATGCAGTTCGAAGCGCGTCGCGGGGGCCTTCAACGCGAAGGGCCCACCTCGATAGACGAGGCGGGCCCAGGAGACGGGGTCGCGGCTGCGCGAATGCCCTACTTCAGGGCCTCGGCGCCGGAGACGATCTCCATCAGCTCCTTGGTGATGACCGCCTGACGCGTGCGGTTGTAGGTGAGCGTCAGGCTGCCAATCATGTCGGTCGCGTTGGAGGTGGCGTTCTCCATGGCGCTCATGCGGGCGCCGTGCTCACTGGCCACGCTCTCCAGCAGGGCGCGGTAGAGCTTGATGTTGACGGCCTGGGGCACCAGGCGGTCCAGCACGGACTGACGGTCCGGCTCGTACTTGAAGTCCACCAGCGCGGTGGAGCCCGCCGTCGGGGCCTGGTCCGGCGTCCCCAGCGTCTGCAGCGGCAGCAACTGAGCGACCTTCACCGTCTGGGAGATGGCGGTGACGAACTCGTTGTAGACGATGTGGACCGCGTCCACCTCGCCATTGAGGTAGCTGGCCACCAGCTCCTCGGCCACGTCCGCGGCGGCGCGGTAGTTCAGGCGCTGGTACAGGCCGCCGAAGTCCTTGCGGATGTTCTGGCCGCGGTTGCGGAAGAAGTCGTTGCCCTTCCGGCCCACGGTGGAGAGGCGGATGCTCTCCAGGTTCGTGTTCTCGTAGAGGAACCGGTTGGCGCGGCGGATGACGTTGGAGTTGAAGCCGCCGGCGAGGCCACGGTCCGACGTGAGGAGCACCAGCTCCACGCGCTTCACCGGGCGAGCCGTGAGCAGCGGGTGGCTGAGGCTCGCATCCCCGGCGCGAGCGGCCAGGTCCGCGATGATTTGATCCAGCATCGTCGCGTAGGGACGCGCCGCCAGGATGCCGTCCTGCGCCTTGCGGAGCTTCGCGGCGGAAACCATCTTCATCGCCTTGGTGATCTGACGCGTGTTCTTCACCGAGCGGATGCGCTTGCGAATGTCGCGAAGGGACGCCATGGACCGGGGAGCTCCTGTGGGGCGTTCGACCCGCTTTAACCTGAAGGAAGGCGGGGCAGGGTAAGACGGGGCCCCCTATATAGGCGGGGCGGGAGCCGGTCAACGGATGCCTGCCGCCGCCGGGCAGACGATCGCACGCCCCATCGCACACGGCAGGCGGCCAAGCCCCCTTGACAGCCCCTCCCCGCGGTAGGACACGGGCTTACCTTGCGGGAATGGTGGCTCAGACGTCATCCGGTCCGCTGCTCATCGTCGAAGACGACGTGGACATCTGTGAGGCCCTTCAGACCTACCTGGAGCTGCACGGCCACGCGGTGCGCGTGGCGCGCAACGGCCGGGAGGCCCTGGAGAAATTGGCCCAGCCTCCCCGCCCCGCCCTCATGGTGCTGGACATGGCCCTGCCTGTCATGGACGGACACCGGGTGCTGACCACCCGCAAGGCGAGTGAAGCGCTGGCCCAGGTGCCCGTCATCATCCTGTCCGCGGGCACGGCGGAGATGAATCCGAGGGACCGGGCCGTCTATGCGTCTTCGTACAACGTGGCGGCATTCTTGAAGAAACCCGTGGAGCCCCGGCAATTGCTGGAGGCCATCGAGCGATTCGCCCCAAAGCCGGCGGGCTCCCAGGCAGGCACGTTCCCCTGAGACAGGGATGTCGCTCTGGGCTTTCCGGGGGAGAGCGCCCGGAACACAATGGCCCCTCAACCGGTGTTCTCGGGGTCCATGAAGCCAGGCGGTACGAGATGGGTGTGGTTGCGGAGAGGCCTCGCGGTGCTGGCCGCGGGGGGGCTGGGGCTGCTCGCTCTCTCCCACTTCGTCCGCCTCAGCTACCAGGACCGCATCGTCCCCCTGGAACAGGCGCCCCAGGCTCCCGTGGCGTTGGTGTTCGGCGCGGGTCTGGCGCGGGGCGCGGTGCCCTCCCCTGTGCTTGCCCAGCGGCTGGATGCGGCCGTCGCGCTGTGGCAGCAGGGCAAGGTGCAGGCGGTGCTCGTCAGTGGAGACCAGACGAAGCCCTTCCACCACGAGACGCGCGCCATGCGGCGCTACCTGGTGCAGCACGGCGTGCCCGAAAGCGCGGTCCTGGGCGACGAGGCGGGGCTGTCCACCTATGACAGCTGCCTGCGGGCCGCCACGGTGTTCGGCGCGAAGCGGGCGGTGCTCGTCACCCAGCGCTTCCACCTGACGCGGGCGCTGTTCATCGCCAACTCGGTGGGCATCGACGCGTGGGGCGTGGCCGCGGACGAGGGACGGTCGACGCCGTGGCGCTACCAGGTGCGCGAGACGCTGTCGCGCGTGCTGGCCCTGGCCATGGTGATGCTGGAGGTGGAGCCCGCCTACCCCTCTGGCCGCACCGTGCTCCCGGAGCGCTGAGGCACGGGCAGGCATGGCAGGCAGGCGGGCGGCGAGAATTGCCGGAGCCCCCGCGGGTTCTCATTCTTGAGACGAAGGCAGCCGACCCACCGCGCTATCCGAGGAGAGGCCATGCGATTCAAGAAGCTGGGGTCAGACGATGTGGGCGAGTCCACCTCTCGGCGTCACATGAACCCGGACACCGGTGAGGATGAAATCAACATCTCCGACCAGGACCTGGCGGCGACCCCACCGATGGAGGAGGAGCCGGACTTCCGCGACATCCTCCCGGATGAGATTCATGAGTTCCGCCGGGGTGATGAGGAGGAAGAGCCGCTGGAGTTGACGGCACAGCCGGGCTACCGCATCCGCCCCATCGACTTCGACAAGCTGCCGCAGGGATAGACGTACGGTGAGGCGACGCCGGGGCAAGGCGCGGGAGCGCGCCTTGCCTCCGAGCCCGTGACTACCGGCCGCGTGCGCCCTTCTTCGCCGCTGGCTTCTGGGCTGAGCCCTTCTTCGCGGCGCCCTTCTTCGCCCCGGACTTCTGAGCAGCGGCCTTCTTCACAGAAGACTTCTTGGCAGCGCTCTTCTGAGCAGCGGCCTTCTTCGCTGCGCTCTTCTGCGCAGTCGCCTTCTTCGCTGCGCTCGTCGGGGCACCGACCCGCTTTGCAGCGCCCTTCTGTGCAGTGGCCTTCTTCGCCGCGCTCGTCGGGACACCGGCCCGCTTCGCAGCGCCCTTCTGAGCAGGGGCCTTCTTCGCTGCGCTCGTCGGGGCACCGGCCCGCTTTGCAGCGCCCTTCTGTGCAGGGGCCTTCGCGGTGACGGACTTCTTCGCCGCTGCCTTCCGCGCGGGGGCCTTTGCGGTAGCGGCCTTCTTCGCCGCGCCCTTCTGGGCAGGGGCCTTCGTCACCCTGTTCGCGGTGGCAGGCTCCTTCTCAGTGCCCTTCTGGGCAGGGGCCTTCGTCGCCCTCTTCGTGGTGGCGGAGGACTTCTTCTCTACCCCCGTCTGGGCGGGGGCCTTCGCGGTGGCCTTCTTGGGCGCAGCCTCCGGCTCCGAAATGGCTTCAGCCGCTCCAGTTGGGAGCTCCGCCGAAGCCGCTTCAATCGCGGCCTTCTTCGCGGGGCGCGCCTTCGCGGGGCGCGCCTTCGTGGGAGCGGGCTCCGCGGCGGCCTTCTTCACACCCTGCACCCTGCTCGACGCACTTTTCGGGAACAGCACGCCAGCGCCCCCGATGGCCAGCGGCATCTGCTGGGCCTGCGCGCGTGCCTTTCTCGAGCCGGCCCCATCCTCGTAACGGGAAGACGGGCGGACATCGTCGTACTCGTACGCGAGCTCGCGTACCTCCGTCTCCGCTACCGCCACTTCGGCGGCCTCCTCATCGGCCAGCTCCGCCTCCTCGAGCTGCTCGGCCTCTTCGACCGCTTCAGCCTCGGCCGCCGCACCGAGCGGTGCCTCGCCGGACTCCGCCGCTTCTTCGTCCTCCTCGTCGACCTGGACGCCGGATAGCGCCCCCTGAAGGACGGCATTCATCGCCCGAGCAAAGGTGCGCTCACCGAAGCTCTCCACCTCCGCGGGGGGCACGAGCACGTCGAGCATGTCCTTCAACGAGCGGTACAGCCGCATCTGCCGCTTCTCGCCCTCCCAGGTGCCATAGACCCAGTCGTCGCTCTCCAGCGCCTCGACCCAGGCCGGCAACGGACCGCCACCGTCGCCCTGCTCCACCATGGCCGACTTGCGCGAGGCGAAGAGGTGCCGGTGCTGCCCCTTCAAGCCGATGCGCCACAGCCCCGCCGCGGGAAGCCCTTCCAGCTTGAGGCGGGTCTTCTCCAGGACGCTCGGGTCTCCCTCCGCGCCGTGCAGACGGAAGAGGAGAACCTCACCGTTGAGCTCGCCCCCGTTGAACGCCTGATACAGGTCGGTGAGCTCATCGGGGAATGGAACGCCGCACTCCGTTTCGGCCCGGCGAATCTCCTCGGGAGAGACGCCAGCTGACGATGCCTTTACCGACTTGCGAAGTGCCTCCAACCACTCGTGCATGACCCCTCCACGACATCCAGTCGCACAACCTTACGGCGGCTGAGCGCTCCTGCGCAGTGCGGGCTTTGGCTTTTGATGACACCGCGCCAGAGCTGATCCAACTCGCTCCGGCTGACATGGCGGCCACCACCGCGCGCAGGCATACCTTGAAAACCCGTACCCACTGTCCAACCCATCCCCTCCTCCGGAAAAACAGGACTCACGCACGAAGGTGATGCCCCTGGCGCCCGCTCCAGCCGCCCGCGTTCCGGAGCAGCCCAGGCGTTCCGCTGATCCACCCTCCGCCGGCAGAAGCGTCCCAACGCGGCAACAACCCACCCGCCTGGCCCCCCAGGGCCCGGCCAGGGCGCCCAATGGGGTGAGCCACCCAGCCCCACGAGCGGAATTTCCGACGCGTGGGCGTGAATGGCGAACACCAGGGGCTCTACCTAGACATAGAGCACGTCGGAAAGGACGGGCTGGGGCACCACGGACACGAACGTGGCGCGGCCATCTACCGCTGTGGCCATCGCAGTTGCGAGCTGACATGGGATGCGAGGACCGCCCGGCGCGGCCCTCCAGTTGGGAGCGAGCGGCGGCGTGGCCCCAGGACCGTGGCACCTCCCGTTCACCCTGCCGCCGGCACGGTGTACGGGCGCCGGGGCGACGGCACCGGCGAGGACTTCGAGCCGCGCCCCCGTGAGCAGGTTGAACACGACACCCGAGCCCGTTAGGCAGGAGGCCATGGCACATCCCGTGAGCTACGAGGGGACGGCGGAGAACTTCGACCAACTGGTCCTGGAGCCCAAGGGCGAGCTGGTGGTCGTGGACTTCTGGGGTGACGGCTGTCCGAACTGCGAAATCTACGCGGCGGCCGAGCCCGCGTTGCTGGCGGATCTGGATGGCGCCCCGATGCGCGTCGTCAAGGTGAACGCATACCAGTACGAGGACCTGGCCAAGCGCTTCGGCCTCTTCGGCATCCCCACGTTCCTGCTGTTCCGTGAGGGCAAGCTCATCGGGAAGATGAGCCAGTACTACGGCAAGGAGTACTGGCTCGGCGTAGTGCGGGACCACCTGCCCAAGGCCTGACGCCGCTCAGGGATTCGAGACGGGCGCGCGCCGTAACGCCGTCAAAGGGCACCAGGGCCGCGTCTACACCAGGATGGTCCCGACCTTGCGCAGCACGTTGAACAGCTTGTCCCGGTCCAACTCCGACTTCGCGAAGGCCTTCGCGACGAAGACCTCCTTGAGCGCCTCATCCGAGGCATCGAACTCGCCGTTCTCGTAGTGGTGCTTCGCCTTCACCTTGGCCTGGATGTCGTGGTCGTCCGCGATGACCACGTCCGCCTTCAGCACGCCGCCGACCCGGAGCGCAGCGTCGTTGCCGTGGCCCCACACCACCTGCGCTTCCAGGTTCTCGCCCACGACGACCTCGCCGTCCGTGTCCACACCGGTGGCGCGCAACGTGCCGCCCACCACCAGCATCCCTTCCATCCCCGCGTTGCGCAGCACGCCTTCCACCGTGAGGTCTCCCGTCACGAGCAGCGGCCCATCGACGTGCACGTCGCCCTTCACCACGAAGTCCCCGCGCACGAAGCGCGGCAGCTTCGACAGGCGAGGCGCCTTCTCTTCGGCTGGCAGCACGTCCCGCGCGAGCTGCACCACCGCCATGGCCGTCCAGGGGAGCTCGCCCTGGAGCGCGGCCGCGAGCTGGTCCCATGACGTGGCACCTTGCAGCGCGAGCCCCTTCAGGACCTGTTCGACGCCGTCCACGTTCTTGTCCTCGAAATACCAGGCCTTGAGCAGCGTCTTGCGCTGACGCGCCAGCGCCTCCAGCAGCGGCTGCACGTCCAACGCGCCGGCCTTGGCCTTGCCCGAGGGAGCCTTGGCCCCCATGAGCTGGGCGAGGGACGCGTTCTTGTGCTCCAGCGCCTCCTGCGCGGGCGTCTGGCCGCTGCCATTCTTCAGCGAGACATCCGCCCCCGCCTTGAGCAGGACCTCGATGACGGGGCCTCGCTCCTTGAAGCGTGCGTGCTGATGCAGTGGCGTCCAGCCCTTGCCCGCATTGGGATTTGCTCCCGCGTCGATGAGCGCCTGGGCCACGTCGGCCTGACGCGCTTCGAAGAGCGCCGTCCGCCCTGACGTATCGAGCGCATCCACGGGCACGCCGCCTTTCACCAGCGGGGCGATGCAGGACACGCTTCCGTGCTCGGCCGCGACATGCAGCGGCGTGGACTTATTCGAATCGACGACGTCGGCGGAGACACCCAGGCGGAGCAACTCCTTCACCAGCGCCGCGTCATCCACCATCGCAGCGAGGTGGAGCACGCTGTGCTTGCTGGAATCCCTCGCCTCCAGGTCCGCGCCCAACGCCACCAGGGCAAGCACCCGGCCCGTGCGGCTGTTCCCTGCGAAGCCAGGGCCGAAGAACGGCTTCGCATCCAGCCCCGCCGCCAGCAGGAGTCCGGCATCCAGGTCCTTGCCCTTCTTCCCCGCGGGGCGTGCCGCGGGCTTCTGCTTCCGCAGCCAGGCCAGGAAACCCTCATCGGAGTAGGCGCCCTCCAGCCCCTGGAAGTTGAGCGAGTCGTCATCGCCCATCACGCCCTGGGCGCACATGCCAGGAGACTCCTCCACCTTGGCGAGCAACTCGCGGTAGCCCTGCTCCGGCTTGCCTTGCGTCAGTGCGCGCCACGCCTCGAGCCCGCGGCGTCCACGCTGGTGGTTCGCGAGTTCCCGAAGGCTGTTGGCTTCGTTCAGCGCGGCCTCCGCTTCGTCGAGCTGCGCCACGGTCGGCTTGCGCCGCACCAGGTCCTCCGCCCACTGGCTCAGCGCCAGCGAACGTGCGCGATGGGCGAGCGTCAGCGCGCCGCCGGGCTTCGTCCCTCGCGTCAGCTCGAGGATGCGGTCGCGCAGCCGCCAGTGCTCGGCCTTCAGCTCCTGTTCCCAGCGGTGCGGCTCCATGCTCCGCGTCGGGTCCAAACACCAGCTCAGGGAGTGGAGTCCCAGCAGGTGCTCGGGCTCCGCCGCCACGACTTCGCGCAGCAACGGAATCGCCTGGTCCAGCTGCGGCGGCATCTCGTCCAGCAGACTGTCCGCCTTCTTCATCAACGCAGCGACATCGACCTTCTTCGGAGCTTGAGCACGCGACATGGCGGGAGAACCTGCCATGAGTCAGTGACATGCGCGCGCGAAACTCACGGGCCGCGGAGCCCCTCTCAACCCGAGAATTCTCACGCGCCAAGCGTGGCATGACCGCTGCTTGCTCGCCGTCCTCGTCAGCACGCGAACCTTCACCACCTGATTCGAGGACAACGCTGCCTTGCCTGCCACTTGGCCCTCGTGGCGGTGCGGCCTACTCTCATGCACGACCTCATGCCTTTCGAGCCCTACGACATCGATCCGAACGACCCGCGCGCGCCGCCCCAGGAGACGTGGGACGCGCTCTCGTCCGAGGAGCGTCAACGCATCGTCGACAGCCTTCCATCCGAATTCCCCGTTTCGGAGGCAAACCCGCCGGAGGGCGATTTCCACTTCGAGGCCAAGACACGCGCCCGCGAGGTGCTCGGCAGCTTCTTCTCCCGCATTGGCCGCAAGGTGTACCTGGGGAGCGAGCTGCCCGTGTACTACCCAGGCGAATCCATGTTCGCCCCAGACGTCATGGCCGTGGTGGACGTCGAGCCCCACGCGCGGATGCGCTGGGTGGTCAGTGCCGAGGGCAAGGGCCTGGACTTCGCGCTGGAGGTGCACGTCGCGGGTGAGCGGCGCAAGGACTTGGAGCGCAACGTCGAGCGCTTCGCCCAGCTGGGTATCCGCGAGTACTTCGTCTTCGACCGGGGCCGGCTACGACTGAGCGGCTGGCGGCTGGACGAAGGGCGCCGCGTCTATCGCCCCATCCTTCCGCAGCATGGACTCTATCCATCTGAAGTCCTGGGATTGGACCTCCAGGTAGATGACGAGCGTCTGCGCTTCTACCTGGGAGGCGCGGCCCTGCCGGAGGCACCCGAGCTGATTGCCCGCCTCGAACACATGGTCGAGCGCGTCGAGGCCAGCCGCGCGGAGCTCGTACAGCAACTCGCGGAGGAGTCCCGC
Organism: Myxococcus sp. AB056; assembly: GCF_006547365.1. NCBI lineage: Bacteria > Pseudomonadati > Myxococcota > Myxococcia > Myxococcales > Myxococcaceae > Myxococcus > Myxococcus sp. AB056. The sequence goes on from NZ_VHLB01000001.1 coordinate 257,091, forward strand.
CTGCGAGCCGAGGAGTCCCGACTCCTGGAACTGGAAACCCAGCGCCGTGAGGACGCCGAGCGCCAGCTCGCTGAGGCTCGGGCGGAAATCGCGCGCCTGCGTGGCGAGCGCGCCTGACGCTCAGTCCCGATATCCGCGCGCCTGCAGCCGGAACAAGTGCGCGTAGCGGCCGTCCTTCGCCATCAGCTCGTCGTGGCTGCCCAGCTCGTCCACCTGCCCGTTGTGGAGCACGGCAATCTGGTCCGCCATGCGCACCGTGGAGAAGCGGTGCGAAATCACAATCGCAATCCGGTCCGCCGCCAGCGCCTGGAAACGCTCGAACAGCGCGTGCTCCGCCTCCGCGTCGATGCTGGCCGTGGGCTCGTCCAGAATCAGCACCTCCGCGTCGTCGCGCATGAAGGCCCGCGCCACCGCCAGCTTCTGCCACTGGCCCGCCGACAGCTCCTGCCCTTTCTCGAACCAGCCGCCCAGCATCGTGTCGTATTGCTGTGGCAGCGCCGTAATCACACCGCTGGCCCCGCCCTCCTCGGCCGCCTTCTCGATGCGGGTCCGGTCCTCCAGCGCTGGCACGTGCCCCAGGCCGATGTTCTCCGCCACGTTGAACTGGTAGCGCACGAAGTCCTGGAACACCGCGCCGAAGCGGCTGCGCAGGTCCTCCACGTCCATGTCCTTCAGGTTGACGCCGCCGTAGAAGATGTCGCCGTCCACCGGCTCGTACAGGCGCAGCAGCAGCTTCACCAGCGTGCTCTTCCCCGCGCCGTTCTCCCCCACCAGCGCCAGCTTCTGTCCCGGCTTCAGCGTCAGCGACACGTTCTTCAGCGCCCACGCATCCTTCCCCGGATAACGGAAGGACACGTCGCGCAGCTCGATGGCGCTGTCGTGCCCACGCGGCGGAGAGAGCGGCGGCAGCACCCGCGTCGCCTCGCCGCCGGTGGGGATGTCCAGGTACGCGAACAGGTTGCTCATGAAGAGCGCGTCCTCGTACATGGAGCCCACGCTGGTCAGGATGCCCTGGAACGCCGCCTGCCCCTGACGGAACACGCTCAGGTACAGCACCATGTCGCCCACGGTAATCGTCCCGCTCGCCGCGCGGCCCGCCACCAGCAGGTAGCAGCCATAGAAGGCGCCCAATGAGAGGACGCCCAGCCCCAGGCCCCAGGCCATCCGCCGGAAGGCCAGCGCACGGTCCTCCGCGAAGAACTTCTGGAAGAGCGTGCGGTAGCGGCCCAGCACCAGCGGCCCCAACCCGAAGAGCTTCACCTCCTTCACGTGGCTGTCCCGCGTGAGAATCCACTCCAGGTAGTTCAGCTTGCGGCCCTCGGGCGCGCGCCACGAGTAGAGCCGGAAGCCCGCCATGGCCAGCCGCGCCTCGGCGATGAAGGCCGGCACCGACGCGGCCACCAGCACCACCACGCTCCACGGCGACAACGCCACCAACAACGCGGCGAAGGTGCCCAGGGTGATGGTGTTGCGGACGATGGAGAACGCCTGCGTCACCAGCGACAGCGGCCGGCTGTTCGCCTCGCGCCGCGCGTTCTGCATCTTGTCGTAGGTGGCCGAGTCCTCGAAGTGCCGCAGCTCCAGCGCCAGCGCCTTCTGGAGGATGCGCTCATTGAGCAGGTTCCCCAGGTTGGCGCGAAGCAACTCGCGCGTCAGCGTCAGCCCGCGGTCCACCACCGCCGAGCCCAGCATCAACCCGAACTCCAACCCCACCAGCCCGTACACCCGCGAGCGGGCCTCCACCGAGCCCTGCGCCGCCGCCACCACCGAGTCCACGATGAGCTTGCCCACCCAGGCGATGGCCGCCGGCAACAGCGCCGCCACCAGCGTCAGCGCGCCCAGCACCACCGCGCCGCGAGGGCTGGCCTGCCAGAAGAGCCGGAAGGTCCCCGGCAACTGCTTGAAGAGACTGCCCGCGTTCTGGAAGCGGGCCTTGAGCGACACCGGGGCGGCAGGGGCTGTTGTAGGACGAGGAGACACGGTCCGCGTTCATAACGCGGAGCGCGCCCTCCTGCTTCAGGATGCAGGCGGAAGGTGACGCGACACCAGCACGTCGCAGCCCGCGCGCGCCAGCACCTGCTCCGTCAGTGGCGTGCGCGCCTCCACGGCGGACATGGCCAGCGCCAGCAGGTCCGAGCCCCGCTCCAACGCCTCCGCCAGGATGCCCTCTTCGGCTGGCTCGCCGCAGCGCACCCTCACCTCCAGCTCGCGGCCCGCCTCCCGGTAGGGCGCGAGGAAGCGGCCAAGCGCCACCCGCGCCTGATACTCCCGCTCCTGCCGCAGCAGCAGCCACCGCTCGGCCGGCGCATGGGCGCGGCGCAGCTCCGCCTCCTGCGCTGCCGTGTCCACCACGTGCAGCACGTCCACCAGCGCGGGGGCCGGGCACAGGCGCAAGGTCAGCTCCAGTGCCCTGCGCGACTCGCGTGAGAAGTCCACCGCCACCAGGGGCCTGCCGTAGGGCCGGACCGGGTGCGGCACCACCACCAGCACGGAGACGCCCAGCTTGCGCACCATGCGCCGCACCGTCGAATCCTCGGCCAGCGCACGCACCGGGTACGTCACATGGGGACGCCCCAGCACCACCAACTCCGCGCCCGACATCCGCGCCACGGCCGACGCCACCTCCACCGGGTCCCCTCGCCCGAGCTCCTCGCGCACGTCGATGTCCACGCGGTTGCGCAGCCGCCTGCACACGGAGCTCACCGCCTTGCGCAGGCAGCGTTCACCCGACAGCGTCCCACCTGGCCCCTCCTGCCCGTCCAGGACGGGGGCCACGTGCAGGACGCAGAAGACGCTCCCGTGCGCCAGCGGAAGGCGCAGCGCGCGCGCCAGCGCGAACTCGGAGCGCAGCGAGAAATCCGTTCCCACCACCAGGCGCGACACGCCCCGCTGCCCCCGGGCGAGCCCTGGAGGGAGCAACGGCACTGCCGTCCTCGAAAGTTGTGACGGCCTCATCTCCATCCCTCCTTCCCTTCCACCCGACTCACCTTGTGAGTATGCGTGTAGCGGTGAAGGTGGCACCTTGCAGCCTCCCGGAGGCAGCCGGTCGCTCCACCGCTCCGTGGACGGCCGCGCGGCGCCTGGCGTCATCCACACCTCGAAGATTCAGGCGTCGCGCGCCTGGCGCCACCGGGCTCGGCGTGTCGCAAAGTCCGCGACCGGGCAGGCCTCCGGAGCAGGCCCACCTCCGCTCAGGGAACACTCCGCGAGGTGAAGAGGTGCCAAGGAGCGGCTCCCTGAAAAATCTCCAGCAACCCGGCGGCCGTCCCCACAGAGAAGAAGGGAGAGCAGGCGTCCTTCACGAGGCTTGGCCTGCTTGGCATGTCCGAAGTCCGATAGAAGGTCCGAGCGAGGCACGGCCTGTCTCTTATGAACATCTGACCCTGCCGACGAGCTTACGCGTGTC